>JAUYJT010000049.1 GCA_030700225.1 Candidatus Nanopelagicales bacterium
ACTGACCGCCGAGCTGCTCACATTCACCACAACCAAGTCAGCAGCCGCCAGGAAACCCACCGTCACCGCCAACTCAAAGCGGGCATTCCCAGGCGAGGCAACGAAGACACGTAGGCGGGCATCTTGACATGAGGCAACAGGACTCCAACCCGGGACGTTGGTTACGATAGCGTAGGTTACGACACCGTAGCTCAGGCCCGCGCACATCTCGGAGTTCATGAATGGCCAATCAGACGCCAGGGAAGACGGCAGCCTTCTTCGACCTTGACGGGACCTTGATCCCAGGCTCAGCGAATATCCCCCTGGCCAAGGCCGCGTTCCGCGAAGGATTGGTGACGCCGGCGGAGCTTCTGCGAGACCTGCGCCACGGAATCTCGTTCCTGCTGCGCGGGGCCACGGACAAGCGCTCCGAGGAAGTGCGCGAACGGATTCTTCGCGCGGTGAAGGGGCATCCCGCCCGGGATGTGGAGGCCCTGGGGCGGCATTTCATTGGCGCTCTCGCCGCTTCGGTTCGTCCAGAGATGCTCAAGGTGCTGGACCTGCACAAGGGTCGCGGGGAGGACCGCATCGTGCTGTCCGCCAGCCCCACCGAGATCGTGTCCCGCTTCGCTGAGGTCCTGGGCATGGAGCTCGGCACAGGCACAACGGCCGAGCGGGACGAGGCGGGCTTGTTCACCGGTCGGCTGGCGGGCCCGTTCTGCTATCGCGACGGCAAGGTCGAGGTCATGAACGGGCTGGCGAATGACAATGGCTACGACTTGTCGCGATGTTTCGCCTACTCGGACTCGATGAGCGACGTGCCGATGCTTGAAGCGGTCGGCCACCCCGTCGTAGTCAATCCTGAGCCCGAGCTTCGTCAGCTCGCCATTTCCAGGAACTGGCCGATCATCGAAACCTCATCCGTGCCGAGGGTGCCGCTCACCTCTGTCCTAGGCCTGGCGCGTCTGACCGGCGGCCTGGCCAGGTCGGCGGCCAAGAAGACCGCTGCCCAAGTGAGCAAGACGGCGAGCGCCTCCAGCGCCCAGGCGCGAACCGCCAGGCGTGTCCGTGGCAGAACGGTGGCCTTCGAACGCCGGGGCTGACCTGACCTCGTGCCGGAGTGAACCGCACGGGGTAAGGGCTGGCATGCTATGAACAGCCTGCTTCGGCGACGCCGCGGTTCAACATCAGCTCATGGAGGTCGCGTTGTGAACACGCCCGCAGCCGAAGCGCTTCGCCGTCAGGAAGACCGGTTCGGGGCTCACAACTACAGTCCGCTCGATGCGGTATTCACCCGGGGTGAAGGCGTCTACCTGTATGACGTCAACGGAAAGCGGTACTTGGATTTCCTGGCCGCCTACTCGGCCGTCAACCAGGGACACAACCACCCAAGGATCGTCGCCGCCGCCATCGACCAGGTCCAGAGGCTGTCGCTGACGAGCCGGGCTTTCCGCAACGACCGGTACCCACCGCTGCTGGAGAAGCTGTGCGGGCTCACCGGGTTCGAACGGGCCCTGTTGATGAACACTGGCGCCGAGGCGGTGGAGACCGCGATCAAGGCCGCCCGGAAGTGGGCTTATGAGGTCAAGGGCGTCCCCTACCCCAATGCCGAGGTAATCGTGGCGGACGCGAACTTCCATGGGCGCACTACGACGATCGTCGGCTTCAGTTCCGATCCGGTCACGACAGGGGGCTTTGGGCCGTTCACGCCTGGGTTCAAGAGTGTGCCCTTTGGCGACCTGGCCGCGGTGGCGGATGCGATCACGCCCAACACCGCTGCCATCCTCATGGAACCAATCCAGGGTGAGGCCGGGGTGATCATCCCGCCGAAGGGGTTCCTGGCTGGGTTGCGTGAGTTGGCCGACCAGAACGACTGCCTACTCATGCTCGACGAGATTCAGTCCGGTCTTGGCCGCACGGGCAAGCTGTTCGCTTTCGAGCACGCTGGGATCCGCCCGGACGCGGTGATGATCGGCAAGGCCCTTTCCGGCGGTTGCTACCCCGTCAGCGCCTTCCTCGCGGGCAGCGAAGTGATGGACCTGTTCACGCCGGGCACGCACGGTTCGACCTACGGTGGCAACCCGCTGGCTTGCGCGGTGGCCGAAGCCGCACTGGACGTTCTGCTTGAGGAGCGGTTGATCGAACGCGCTGCTGAGATGGGCGTCTACTTCCGCGCGAAGCTAGATGCCATGTCCAGCGCGATCGTTCGTGAGATCCGAGCGATCGGGCTCTGGGCCGCGGTGGAGTTCACCCCTGATGCTGGCTCGGCGCGGCAGTACTGCGAGGAGCTGATGGAGCGGGGCGTCCTGTGCAAGGACACCCACGGCCTCACCATCCGCCTCGCTCCGCCGCTCATCGTCACCAAGGAGCAGCTCGACTTCGGACTTGGGCAGCTCGCCGAGGTGCTAGCGGGTTGAGTCGTTGGTGGCCCGCCTGTCTCCGTATCCGATGACAGGTGCCGGGTCGCTGCTCTGCGCGGGCGACGAGCCGGTTGACTGGCTACCGTTCAAGGATGGTGCGACGACTGCTCAGTAAGTCGGAGACTGACAAGATCGTCTCGGACGTAAGGAACATCTACCACTACCTGCTCGGCGGGGAGCTAGCGGACCTGACGCGGACGCCGTCCACGGTCATCTACGATGAGCCGCACTGCGCGATCCGCCGATATAACCCGACTGGCGAGCTTGATCCGTCAGCGCTGCCGGTGTTGCTGGTCCCCCCACTCGCCGCGCCGGCCACGTGTTTCGACCTGCGCAAGGGGTGCTCCGTCGCGGAGTTCTTCGTCGAGCAGAAGCGCCCTACCTACCTGGTCGACTACGGCCATGTGAGCACTCATGTTGACGCCGACATTGGGCTGGACAAGTGGATCGACCGCATACTTCCGTCGGCCATCCGGACCGTGGCGCAGGACGCTGGCGGCGTCGACTCGCATCTGGTCGGCTGGAGCCTGGGCGGAATCCTGGAGCTCTTCGCCATGGCCGCTCATCCTGATCTTCCGGTCGCGAGCATCGCCGCGATCGCCAGTCCGTTCGATTTCTCAAAGCTCTGGCTGTTACAGCCCGTGCGGATAGCCGCGGACGTAACCGGCGGCCGGATCGCCCCTACTCTCTTCCGGCAGATCGGTGGCGTTCCGGGCAAGATCAACGCCCTGGGCTTCAGGTTCGCTGACCCGATCCGTCTGGCGCAGAAGCCCCGCTTCGTCATGAAGATGCGAGACCGGCCCGATGTGCTGGCGCAGATTCAGGCGGTCGACGCCATGATGGACACGATGGAGGCCTACCCGGGCAAGACGATCACCCAGATGTACAAGGCGTTCATCACCAAGAACGAGATCGCCGACGGTGAGCTCAGAGTGGGCGATCGGGTCATCAGTCTGGATGCCGTTGAAGTTCCTGTCTTGACCATCGCGGGCGACGCCGACAACGTGTTCGGCCCCCAAGCATCGGTGGAGCACCTGGAGTCCTTGGTTCCAAATGCGCCCAGCTACCGCATGGAGCTCGCGCACGGCGGTCACATGGGTGTGTTGACTGGGGGTGGCGCCCGCGAGAGCACATGGCGCTACCTCAACGAGTTCGCCCTCGAGAATGACGGGCTGTGACGCTCCTACGCCCTACGCCCGGAACGACTGGACCATCTGGTCGAAGGTTGGTTGAAGGCCGGCCCATTTGCTGTCGGCCGCTTGCACGAGGATCTGGTACTCGATGTCACCGGCGAACAGGAAGTACGCGCGCGACTTGATCGTGGTGCCGTCGGTCACGAAGCTGACGTCGGCGACGAAGCCCGGGATCCCGTTGATCTCGACTGGTTTCAGGGGTCCAATTCGCATCGTCGGATCGGACGCTCGCAGTTGAGGAAGGACGCTGTCTTCCAGCTCGGCCTCGGCCAAGGAGATGTTCTCGCCGGTGATTGGTTGTGATAGCTGGTAGACGTTGACCACCATCGCGTCGCGGTACTGGCCGCCTGCCTTCGATCCGCTGGTGTCGAAGAAGGCGACAGACTCGGCCGAGCCGGCTCCGGCTTGTGCCCGCCAATCCGTCGCCTTGATCTGCCGGAACTGGTCGGAGTAGTCGAAGGAGAAGCCGTACTTGTCGTTGGTGTAGGTGTTGCCAAGGGAGGACTGCGCAGGGCCCGATGACGTCGGAGGTGCTGACGGGTCCGGCGTGGGACCGGACAGGGACACGGAGCAGCCAGCGAGGGCGAGCGCAGCGGACGCGGCGAGTGCAACGGCGGTTTTGGCGAACATGAAACAAGTGTGCTCGCTTGGGGGCACTTCATGCTCGGTGGGGGCCGGGTTGGGCGGCTCCGGGGCCGAAGCCCGCGCCGCCTCCAGCCCGTCCACCGCCCCAGGTGATCTTGTCGCGAAATTGGCCAAATGTGGCCGCTTCTCGTATCTGAAATGGCCGAAAGCGCGACAAGATCACGGGGAGTCCGTTCGCACGTCGCAGCCCTGTGGACAACGTCGGCACGGACAGCGCCGGACGAGGCAGAGTAGCTGCCGTGAACGACACCATGACATCCCGCACGCTGGACCTGGCAGCCCGTCAGAAGGGCTTGGTCCTGCGCGCTCAGCTGTACGAGATGGGCGTGTCGCCCCGAACGCTGCGCCGACGGATCGCCGAGGGACTGTGGCAGCCGTACAGCCGGTCGGTGCTTCGTCTCCGGGGGACGCCCGATGATCTGGCGACGAGGTCTCGGGCGCTCGGCATGCAACTGCCGGGCGTCGTCCTTACCGGGCCTTCGGCAGCGGCGTTGATCGGGACCGGGCCCTGGCTCGGGGTCGGGCTCGGGACTAGACCCTGCGCGGTTGGGCGCCCGCGCCGGGGGATCGCCGCGCGATTCGTGACCCACCCCGGGGTGCGTTCTCACGCCATGGCCACTTGGCGCCTCGCGAGGTCTGCCGACGTCGTGATCGATCTGCTGAGATTCCTTCCGGTCGCAGACGCGCGTTCTGTCGCCTATCGCGCGTTACAGACCCACGTCGTCTCGCTCGGGTTCCTCTATGAGGCCGCGTTGAGGCTGAATCGGCGCGCCGGGGCCGCCCAGCTTCGGCGGGTTCTCGTTGACGTGGGAAGCGGCGCTCGATCCGAGGCGGAGCTGCGGCTGGTCAAGCTTCTCCGATCGGCGGGAGTGACGGGGTGGGTGACGAACCTCCAAGTGCCGCTCAGCCGAGGAGTCGCCGTGCTTGACGTGGCGTTCGTTGAGCCGCGAGTTGCGGTGGAGGTGGACGGCCGGGCCTGGCATTCAGATGAATCGCGCTTCCAGGGTGATCGTCGTCGGCAGAACGCGCTCGTCAGAGCTGGTTGGACGGTGCTTCGGTTCACTTGGGAGGACCTGACCCAGCGTCCGGACAGCGTGATCCGGGAGATTCGGACCTGCATCTCTGCTCAGCCCGGGTGAAGCGCTGTCCGCTGGAGTGATGGGTTGACTCGGCCCGGGGCCTGCGCCATGGCTTGTGGTGATCTTGTAGCGATTCCGGCCACTCCAGAACGCGAAAGCGGCCATATTTGGCCGTTTTCGCAACAAGATCACTGGGAGGCGGCCTGGGGGCGTGGAACGCGGCTCCGGCCTGGGGCTCCGGCCTGGGGCTCCGGCCTGGGGAGTGACCCGCACGGGGCATGACGTGACAGCCGGTCGGACGAGCGAGCCGCCTGTCGGAGTCGAACCGACGACCTACGCATTACGAGTGCGTCGCTCTACCAGCTGAGCTAAGGCGGCGGGGCGCCCGGCTAGGGCGGCCAAAGCAGGATACAGGGCGCTAGGCAGCGCCGCGAGAGACAATCGGTTCGGCGATAATCGGAGGGACAGTCGCGGTAGGCGCTACTAGGCCAAGGGGTTGGGGGTGGGTGTCGTGAGATCCAGGTGGGTGCTCGTCCTGGTGGCCAGCGCCGTCTTGCTCGCGTCGGTCGGTGTCGCTGCTGTGTTGTGGTGGCCGCAGCCCGGCAAGACCGAGGCCGTAACCCCTGATCCTGGGCCCCAGGGCACCGTCATGCTGATTCCCGGATACGGCGGAGGCACGGAATCGCTTCAGCTTCTGCGGCGCAAGCTGCAGCGCAAGGGCATAAGCGTCGAGATAGTCGGGATCGGCAATGGGGAAGGTGACCTGCGGGTCTACGCGGCCAAAGTCGACCGTCGCGCGAGGCAACTTGTTCGCACGGGTCAGCCCCCGGCGGATCTGATCGGGTACTCCGCTGGAGGAGTCATCGCACGGATCGCAGCCTCGGAGTCCCCGGACCTGTTCCGGCGGGTCGTCACTCTAGCCACTCCGCACGAAGGGACCGGCCTGGCCGATCTTGGGGCGGCCGGTGGGATGTGCCCGACGGCTTGTCAGCAGCTCCGCCCGGGCTCGAACCTGTTGGCTAATCTGCCAGATCCAGCGACGCGGGACCTGTGGCTGTCGGTATACAGCGGCACTGATGACGTGATCCTGCCCCCGGCGTCTAGCGAGCTGTCGGGCGCGCGGATAGTGCGTATTCAGGACTACTGCTCGGGCACGGTGAGTCATAGTCAAGTGCCAACTAACCCTCAAGCCGTCGCGTCGGTGCTGGCGTTCCTCGCGGGCAGTCCCATCGTCGCGGACTGCGGCGATGCTGGGGTCGCCGCCGGGTAGACGCTGGCCGTAGCGGTTCGCGGCCGCGTGGTCCAGCGTCGCTTGTCACAGAAGCGGCCGTTCCCGACAGAAGCGCACGTTACGCAAGGAAACTACCGTTCAAACGGGCGCGTCTGTACCCCAACGAGTGCGTTTGTTCGGAACGGCCGCTTCGCCGGGGCAACGGACAACGACCTAGGGGCACTGCGCTGGCGTCAGCGTGTTCGCGCGGAAGTTAGACGAGATTGGCTGCTTGGCCAGCCACGCAGCGCTGAAGATTCCTGGGCCATGCGGATTGAAGACCAAGCACGATCGGAATTCGCTGGGATAGAGCGGTGACGGCGTGGTGTGGAAGTCGGCCAGCCAGCGCGTCTTGCCGCCGACCTTGACCTTGCGCGCCGAGTCGATGACGAGGTGATTCATGGGCGAGTAGCTGGTGATCGCCTTCCTCAGGCCAGCCACGACAGTGCCACGCTTAACCGCGGACCAGTTGGCGGCCGCTCGCAGGAGTTCAGTGCCGATCTCGGTGAGTACCTGCCTACGGCTCGGGTCTGCGGGCAGTCTCTGGTAGCCGGTGGAGCGTACCCACTCGTCGGCCCAAGGTTCCGCGCTCAGGCCCGAGAGTGCACTGATCCTGGCGACAGTGTCGTTCGTAGTAGTGGATGGGCCCAACGAGCCGGAGCCCAGGTCCCGGAGAACCCGCCAGAAGGTTGTCGCTCCCAGTTCTGAGCGCAGCGCGTGGACGGCTGCCTGCCCACGAAAATAGGGAGTCGTTTCGAGCAGGAACTTCGGCGTCGGGTCATTCAACGGCACGCGCCGGAACTGGCCGTGGCGCCGCTTGGCCCAGCCGTCCACGACGTACTGCTCGTGGACAATGTCGTCTAGCGATCGGCCCGACCTCTCAGCCGTTGCGACGTTCTCCAGGTAGGTGGCGAATCCCTCATGCAGCCACATGTCTCGGGCTGATCTCGCGGTGAGCGTGTTGCCGAACCACTGGTGGGCTTGCTCATGGACGATGGTTGACCGGCTGACGTAGTCCGACTGAGGACTGTAGGTAGGCCTTCCGGCCGTTTCCATCGCGGAGTCCCCGCCTGACACCACGATCGCCCCAGCGCTCGGGAACGGGTACTTACCGAGCCTGAGGGTCAGCCACTTGATCGCGGCCTTCGTCCGCTTGACCATCGTCCGGACCGACACCGGCGCCGAGCGCGCCACAGCGGTGAAGGAGGGAATCCCGGCGATCCGCCCGCGCCTGTAGTCGAAGGCATCCACTGCTACGACTTGGGCGTAGGGCTGGACCGGAACGTCCATCCGCCACACGCTGCGCACGCGTCCATCGCCCGAGCGTGAGATCCGCACCGATTTCCCGGTAGACACCCCCAGCAGGCCCTTCGGCGTAGTGATAGCAACGCGCCACTTGGCCTTGTCGTAGAACACGTCGTTGGACGGTATCCACGTGGACGTTCCGTCTGGCTCGGAGTACGTGACAGATCCGCCCGGAGTCTTCAGCCAGCCGTACTTACCCCGCCCTGACGGGTCAGTCAGCGGACGTGGCTTCGCTGAATACCTGATGCGGCTGGCGAACCGGTCGCTGGCCGCGATCGTGCCGAATCCGGAAACGATGAGCTTGCCCGCCCGCTGCCTGAACGTCGCCGCTCGCCCGTTCACGTCCACGGAGGCAACGGTCAAGCCCGCCTTGGCGTCGAGCGAGAAGACCCTCAGCGCGGACGTAGCTTTGGCCGCGACCACGGCTGTGGCTGACGAAATCCCGTGGCTCTTGGCGTCATAGACCAGCGCTACGCGATACCGCCTGACGTCGTAGCCGCGGTTCCCCGACCGGGTCAGGTAATCGTCGTATCCCCGCTTGAACGAGGCGCCAGCCGTACTCGCGGAGGATGTGCCGCCGACGCTCGCGGTAGCCCCGCCCGGAGACAGCGCGGCAACCATAGCGCCGACGACGAAGATCGCGGTCGCCAATCTGAGCGGCGGCGCGGCGGCCATGACACCGCCCTTCCGCGGCGAAGAGGGGGAATGAGATCCCCCTATGGGATCAGACTACGTTGCGCGGGGCCGTTCGGCCACGTCCCGAATGCCTCAGAAAGGTCACGAAATTCGCTCCTCGGCACCGCGCTCCGATGGTTCAGGTCCAGAGCGGAGCAAGCCCCGGGCCGACCCCAGGCGTTCGGCTATGTCGACTTGCAGCGAGGGCGCCTCGGGACGGATCCGCAACCAGGGACTGCCCTCGTCGGCCCATGTGACTTCCTCAAGACCGGGAGCCCAGCCCATCGGCGTATCCCGCCACTGGGAATAGGACACCTGCCACCCCGCGCCTTCGGTGCCCTCAGGGTCCTTCGGCCGCCACTCGACCGAGAAGCTCGATGGAAGACCGGTGTCGGGGTCGGCGGTCACAGACGCGATCAGCGGAGCCGCTGCCCGCCCGCCTGGGGCTACTTCGAGCGTCAGGCTGTCGTCCGCGGTTTGAGTCCAGCGCACCTCGGGTCTTCCCCAAACAGCCGGGACGAGCATCGCCTCGGACCACAGGTACGGCACCGCCGCGATGTCCAAGCCGGGCCCGGTGGTCACGTTGCCACGGACTTGGGAGATACCCCGCCCTATGACGTAGGCGTCCATCGCGCGCAGCACGGGTCGGCCGAACCACGTCGCCGAAAGTTCCGCGACGAACTCCTCCCCGAGCACATGTGCGGTGCGGAATTGGACCGGCAGCCACGGCGAGCGCCCGAGTCTTAGCCGGCCGCTGCCGACGAATTCCGCGGTGCTAGCGCGCGGTACGAGTCCTCGGAAGGCCGTGTTTATCCACTTGTGGAGCAGGTCCGGCCAGGCCGGGTCCGGAGGGTCATACTCCAGCGTCTCGATGGACTGCGAACGGGTCGGAAGCGGGGCCGGCATCCCGAAACCAGCGGCTCCCAAGCCGAAAAGCGCTGCGGCACCTGCCAGGAGTCTTGCGTCGGGCACAACATCCCCTTCCGCGTGTTGGGGACATCCTGCCCCAATGGTCCGCGCTCAGCAGGAATCGGGGGCCTTGCTTCGTCGATACTTCGTCACAAGCGCCCGATGGCGCCACCGCAAAGGAGGAGCCAAGTGTCGACACAGCTCAGCAAGATCGATCGCTACCCAGCGTCGCCGGACAAGCTCATCGCGATGATGCGGAGCAGGGATTACTTTGAGGCCAAGTACGCCCATCTTGAGGACATCAAGTTCGAGGTCACGAAGTTCGAGCCATCCGGGGACGGGGTCGCGGTCGAGGTGGACCGGGAAGTCGCGGCGGACATGCCGGACTTCGCCAAGAAGATTCTTGGCGAGACGAACCATCTGGTTCAGCATGAGACTTGGAGCAAGGACGGGGCCGGGTACTCATGCGAGCTCATCATCGACTCTCCTGGCAAGCCCATCACCATGAAGGGCTCGATGTCGATCGTGGCCGCTGGCGAAGGTGAGTCGGACTGGGCGCTAGACCTCGACATCCACTCCTCACTGCCGCTGGTAGGGCGCAAGATCGAGAAGATCGCTCACGACCAGACGCGGTCCGCCTCCGACAAGGAGATGGAGTTCAACTTGGGCTGGCTGGCAAGTCTCTGACGTTGGCTGACTGGCCACTGACGTTGGCTGACAGGGCGCGCCGGGCATGGCGGCCGAGCGGAGCTTCGGCCACGCGAAACTCCGCTCAGGGAAGCCAGTCGACCCGGTCAGCCAGCACGGCGTATCCGACGAACGCGACAGCGTCGATTAGGAAATGAGCGACGATCATCGGCGTCGCCCGGCGCCAACGTAGGAACAACCATCCGAACAGCAGACCCATCACCAGATTCCCCACGAATCCGCCAATGCCCTGATACAGGTGATAGAAGGCGCGTACTACGGCGCTGATAACGACTGCCCACCGCGCGGATACGCCCGACTGCATCAGCCGGTGGATCACGTAGCCCAGGACCACGATCTCCTCCAGCAGGGCATTCTCGGCGGCCGCCAAGAGCAGCACAGGGATGTCCCACCAGTTGCCCTCAAGCGTGACGGCGGCGATCTGGACACTGGCCCCGAATCGGAAGGCGGCCAGGTACAAGGCCAGCCCGGATAGGCCGATAGCGGCGGCTAGGAGCGCGCCCCGGCCCAGATCCCGGCGTGGCTGTGACGCGTCTACGCCTATGGACTCCATCGATTCGCCGGAAGATCGCAGCAGGTACGCCACGAGCACCACGACGCCAAGGGGCAGCAGGATCCCCGCCACCTGGAACGCCAGGTCGAGCCACGGGCGATCCGGGGTGTAGGGCGCGATGATCGACGCGCGCTGTTCGTCGAGTGGAACACCGGACGTGAGTCGTTCGATGAACACCAACGCGGCGCGCACAGCGGTCGCGCCGAGGGAAACCCACATGACGACCAGGACCTCAAGGCGCAGTCGTGCGGGCGACATGTCCACCGGCGTCGGGCTGGCGGTCATCAGGTGGTCACCTCCCGGTGCTCTCCGGCGGCTGCCTAGAGATCCGCGCCGTCCACTTCGCTGCCCTCCGCTTCGCTGTGGGCCAGGCGCCATGCCTCTCGCTCAGCTTCGCGCAGATCGTCATGGCGCTTGTACGAGTCTCGGATCTCCTGCTCGGCGGCGGCCCGGTTCACCCACGTCGCGCCCTCGACGGACTTGCCTGGTTCAAGTTCCTTGTAAACGGCGAAGAAGTGCTGGATCTCCATCCGGTCGAATTCCGGCACGTGGTGGATGTCGCGCAGATGCTCCACTCGGGGGTCGTTGGATGGCACGCACAGGACCTTGTCGTCCCCGCCCATCTCGTCGCTCATCCGGTACATCCCGAGGGCGCGGCAGTTGATCACGCAGCCCGGGAACGTTGGATCTTGGAGAATGACTAGGGCGTCGAGCGGGTCCCCGTCCTGCCCGAGGGTGTCGTCAACGAATCCGTAGTCATGGGGGTAGCGTGTCGACGTGAAGAGGAGGCGATCAAGGCGGATTCGATTAGTCGTGTGATCGAACTCGTACTTGTTGCGGCTTCCTCCAGGGATTTCGATGGTCACGTCAAACATCATGGGTTCCATTGGTGGCTCCTTGATCTGTTGGCGTTTCCGGGGGGTTCCCGCACCCGCGCTTCGGGATCATCCTGGTGCCTGGGAGCCCGAGTCGCCACTGGGTTGAGCCACTGAGCTAGAGGAGTTGGGTTGGGGGCGGTGATGCGCGCCAGGGGCAAGGTCCTGGCTGGGAGCATGCTTTTGCTGGCTGCGGCGGTGGTGGCCGCTCCCGCGCTGGCGGGTTCGGAGTCGGCGCAGGTACTCAAGCCCGCGGCTGTCCTTGACTCCCCGGCACCGCGTCAGGATCCCGCTGAGGTCTCCCGCCGCGTCGACAAGCTGGCCCGGGGGAAGGCGATGGGCAAGCAGGCCGGCACCGTCGTGGTAGATGCGACCAGTGGCGAAGTTCTCTACGACGACGACGCGGGATTTGCCATCATCCCCGCGTCCACCATCAAGATCGCCACTGCGGCCGCGGCTCTACGGCTCATGGGACCCGACTCTCGCCTGATCACCAAGACCACACGCGAGTCAGGCGACCTGTTTCTCGTAGGTGGCGGGGACGTGAGTCTGGCGACGGCTAGGCCCAAGTCCGAGCCCTACACCGCCGACAATCATCCATTCACCTCGCTGAGACGTCTGGCCAAGGACACCGTCTCCGCGCTGGAATCGCAAGGCGTGTCAAGTGTGCGCCTGAATGTGGATGATTCGCTGTTCTCGGGCCCGAGCTGGGGACCGGAGTGGCCGGCCTACTACAGGGGATCGGGCATCGTCGCGCCCGTGCAGGCCCTGATGGTCGATCACGGTCGCGCAGGCAGGTTCGGCCCCGCGGCCCCAGATCCGGCCAAGGCGGCCGGTGACACGTTCGCTGGTCTGCTGCGCAAAGCCGGGATCTCGGTCTCGTCAGTTGACCGAGGCACGTCGCCGTCGGGGGCTGCAGATGTGGCCGAGGTGCGCTCGGCGCAGCTGTACCGTCTCGTCGGCGAGATGCTCGCCCTTTCTGACAACGACATGGCCGAGAGCCTCTTCCGACTCGCGGGCATCGCGGCGGGCTTCGGGGGCAGCTTCGACGGGGGAGGTCGCGCGGTTACCAAGGCCTTGAGTGATTTGGGGATCGTGGCGCTGGGGGCGAATTTCGCGGACGGAAGTGGACTGTCCAAACAAGATCGACTCTCGCCCCGGGGCCTCGCTGACATCCTCTCCCGAGTCGTGCGCGGTGAGGACGACCTGTGGGCCATCGGAGTCGGGCTGCCGGTCGCTGGCGTGAGTGGCACCTTGAGGAACCGGTTCCGACAAGTGGACACGCGGGCTGGTGCGGGTCTGGTGCGGGCCAAGACAGGCACGTTGACGAGCATGAGTTCTCTCGCGGGGTTCGTGCGTTCGGCCAGTGGGCGGGTTCTGGTGTTCGCCTCGATCGCCAATGAAGCACGCTCATCAGCCGACGCCGGTCACGAGATTGATCGAATCGCTGCTGAGGTGGCGACCTGTGGCTGCTCTTTCCCGAAGGGCTGACGCCAGGTCTCAAGCCTGGCGCCGGGGGGTGCGACGGCCGGGTTGGCGCGCACGTATGGTCGACCTATGCCGATGATCGACTGGGCCACCGCTGCCGGAGTGGGGGTCCGGTTGGCGCCCGCGGGCCCCGATGTCGCGGCGGATGAGGCAAATGAGGCAGTCGCGGCTCTGACCGATACGGCTGCCCGAGCAGTGACGCCGGTGCGTGAAGTCACCGGTCTGATCGCTGACCCATCCGTCCACGAGACGACAGTTGTGGACCGCGCCACGTGGATCAGGTCCAACGTGGACGGGTTGCGCGTAGTCCTGGAGCCGATGGAGCAGCGCATGCTTGCCCAACGACCCGCTCTGGCAGCGGGTCAACTTGGCGCGAAGGCATCCGCGCTGGAACTCGGCGCGGCGCTGTCTTGGCTAGCTACCAAGGTGCTGGGTCAGTACGAGGCGTTCACACCGACGGGGGAAGCGGGGCGGCTGCTGTTGGTGGCCCCCAACATCGTGGCCGCCGAGCGCGAGATGGAGGTGCCCGCCGCTGACTTCCGCATGTGGGTATGTGTTCACGAGGAGACCCACCGCGTCCAATTCGGCGCCGTCTCGTGGCTGTCGGACTACTTCCGGTCAGAGATCGACGTGTTTCTCGGTGGCGTGGATCTGGACGGTGCCGCGGCATTGAAGCGGCTGGGCGTGGTTGGGCTCGAAGTTGTGCGCATCCTCGCCGGCGATCGCAGAGCGAGCATCATCGACGCTGTGCAGACTCCGGCTCAGCGGGAGGTCTTCGCCCGGTTGACGGCGTTGATGTCCCTTGTGGAAGGCCACGCCGAGTGGGTCATGGATTCGGTTGGACCGGAAGTGATCCCGTCCGTCGCGGAGCTGAGATCGAAGTTCAACAGGCGCAGGTCGAGCCCCTCGGCGGGTGAAGGCTTGCTGCGCAGATTGCTGGGGATGGACGCCAAGATGCGCCAGTATGCTGACGGGCGGATCTTCGTGGACCGCGTTCTCGAGATGTCGGGGGTAGAGGGGTTCAACCAGGTGTGGCAATCCCCCCAGACCCTGCCGCGCAAGGCCGAGATCGCCGACCCTGCCGCTTGGGTTCGTCGCGTACTCGGATGAGCGGCGGTCACCGCGAGGCAGACCTCGCCGCTAGGCAGGTCCGGGCGGCGGTGAGCCGGGCCCTCCCCGAAGCGACGGATGCCCTCGTTCTGGTCGCGTGCTCTGGCGGCCCTGATTCGTTGGCCATGGCCGCCGCGGCCAGCGACCTGTCGAAGCGGCGGTCGCTTCACGTCGGCGCCGTCCTGATAGACCATGGCCTGCAGCCCGGTTCGGATACTGTCGCGGCAACGGCCGCGAAGCAGTGCGAGGACCTAGGGCTATCGCCCGTCGTTGTCGAGTCCGTGGAAGTGGTCGTCACAGGGTCGGGGCTTGAAGCGGCGGCCCGGGATGCTCGGTACGCGGCGCTTGAACAGGTCGCGGACCGGGTCGGGGCGGTGGCGGTGCTGCTGGGGCACACGCTGGATGACCAGGCCGAGACGGTGCTACTGGGTCTTGCGCGCGGGAGTGGGATCCGCAGCCTTTCTGGCATGCCCGAAAGGCGAGGCGTGTTCGTCCGGCCTCTGCTTGGGCTGCGCCGCGATCTGGTCGCGGCGTCTTTGCCGCATTGGGGGCTTGAGGCCTGGCTGGACCCTCACAACGAGGATCAGAGCTTCGCCCGGGTTCGGGTGCGCCGCGTCGTGATGCCCGTGCTTGAACAGCAGCTTGGACCTGGAATCGCCGAAGCGCTCGCGCGGACAGCTCGTCTGGCGCGTATGGACGCCGACGTCCTGGACGAGTGGGCTGTGCGCGAGTTCGATGCCTTGAACTCGACAGGCTGGGGTGTTGGCGCTCTGGCGGATTTGTCGGCCGCCATCCGCGGCCGCGTGATCCGGACCAGACTCATCGACAAGGGGTGTCCGGAGGACGACCTGACCGCGGCCCACGTCGCGGAGGTCGACCGACTGATCACCGATTGGCATGGGCAGGGGCCGCTGACCCTGCCTGGAGCCGTCACCGCCACTCGTGGATGTGGGAAGCTCCTGGTGTACACCGACTCCGGCGAACCGCACTGACCAGGAACGGGAGCAGTCCATGGATGTGGCGGACATGGGTGAGGACTTGGATCGCGTCCTCATAGACGCCGAAGCCCTGTCGAGCAGGATCGCTGAGCTTGGGCAGCAGATCGGCCGCGACTACGAGGGCCGGGATCTGCTCATGGTCGGCGTGCTGAAGGGCGCCGTCATGGTGATGGCAGACCTGGCCCGCGCCATTCCGATGTCGGTGGAGATGGACTTCATGGCGGTCGCCGCCTACGGATATGGATCATCGCATTCGGGTGTAGTGCGCATCATCAAGGACCTTGACCGTGACATCGGCGGGCGCGACGTGCTCATCGTCGAGGACATCCTGGACTCTGGGCTCACCTTGTCATGGCTAATGCGGAATCTGCTCAGCCGCCGGCCCGCTTCGCTGGAAGTGTGCGCCCTGGTCCGCAAGCCCGAGGCCCTGGAGGTCACCGTGGATCTGAAGTACGTCGGGTTCGACGTGCCGAACGAGTTCGTCGTCGGGTACGGACTTGATTTCGCGGAGAAGTACCGGAACCTGCGTGTCATCGGCACTCTGGCCCCACACGTCTACAAATGAGCGCCCGCTGCTTCGCCGCTGAGCGGGTCGTGTTGCCCGATGGGCTCGACGAGCCCGGTTGGGTTCTCGTTCAGGGATCCAGGATCGCCGATGCCGGGCGCGGCTCTGCTCCCGCGCCGGTTGACGAGTCCATTCCTGGGCTGCTGCTGCCTGGGTTCGTTGACATCCACGCCCATGGCGGTGGCGGTGCGGAGTTCGAGTCCGCCGATGCGGAGCAAGTAGCGCTCGCGGTGGCCACGCATCGGAGCCACGGCACGACTACATCGTTCGCCAGTCTGGTCTCGGCGCATCCGGACGCCATGCTCAGCCAAGTGGCGGCGCTGGCGGACATGTGCGACGACGACGTCATCGCCGGGATTCACCTTGAGGGGCCGTGGCTGTCGCCGACATACAAAGGTGCCCATGACGTGACCGCTTTGCGGGACCCGTCGCCCGAGGAACTCGAATCGCTGCTGGCCGCGGGCCGGGGCCACGTCAAGATGGTGACCTTCGCTCCCGAACGCGCGGGCGCCCTGGCCACGATCAGGTTCTGTGTCGACAGTGGGGTTGTCGCCGCCGTCGGTCACACCAACGCCACGTATGAAGAAGTTGTCGCGGCCATCTCGGCGGGGGCGACTGTCGCGACGCACCTGTTCAACGCGATGCGGCCGGTGAAGCACCGCGACCCCGGGCCGATCCCCGCGCTGACTGAGGATCCGCGCGTGACGGCGGAACTCATCGCCGACGGTATCCACCTGGTTCCGCCTGCCATCCGGTTCGCGAAGAGAGCCGCGAGCGGGCGGATCGTTCTCGTGACGGACGCTATGGCGGCGGCGGGCGCAGCCGAGGGCGTCTACGACCTTGGCGGTTTGTCGGTGACAGTGACTGACGGGACCGCGCGACTGACCGAATCGGGCGTGATCGCGGGATCGACGCTGACGATGGACTCGGCGTTCCGCCGCATGGTGCTCGAGTGCGACTCCTCGGTGGTCGAGGCTTCAGCCGCGGCCAGCACGACCGGCGCACGGCTGATGGGGTTGGACGATCGCGGGCGGCTGGCCCGCGGGGCCTACGCGGACATGTGCGAACTGGATGGCGATCTCAGGCTTGTGCGGGTTTGGCGGAACGGAGCGCTCATCCGAGGGTGACCGTCCGGCGAAGGCACACACCTGTCTGCGCTCAAGTTGCTTCGATCCGGGGGGGGGGGGGTGGAGCATCGGAGGCCTAGGCAGATGTGGAGGCGATCATGGCCACGGCATTCGCGTTGAACACCAAAGCGCTCGGCGCGAGGCCGAGTCCCCGGCCGAGGTCCAGACGGCTGGGGCGTCTACTGCTGGGTAGCGCGCTTATCGCGGCGCTTGCGGCACCCGGATTCTCTTCCCAGGCGCTAGCTTCCGATTCGACCACAGGAGAACTCGTCGGCACATCTCCGGACATCAACATGTTCCTTGGCACGACCAGGGTTGAGGTCGGTGCCCGCCCCAACGGTTCCTTCGGTTCCGACGTGGACGCGCCCGAGCCCCCCTACTACCCTCGCTCAGACAAGTCAGATCCCATTCTCGGCTTTCGCGGCAATCCAGATGACTGTGATTGGTCGGACCCAGATTGCATCACGCAGGGTGACTTCTTCACACCTGGCACACCGTATGAGAACTGGGCGATCCAGGTTGGCGGGGCCAGCGCGTTGTACAACAACGACAGCGGCACTTCAGTGGCGGGTGAGTTCACATCGGTTTCCCCGAGCACGCCAAGCTCGGTCTGGGAGTCCAGCTCTCCGGTCGACGGAGCCGTCGACGTCCGCTTCGACTACTCGCTCCCGACGAGTTCCTGGCTGGTGGATGCTTCGGTCACCTTGACAAACTCGTCCAGCAGCACCGTCAATGACATCTACTTCAGCCGAGGCGTGGACCCAGACAACTGCAAGGCGGAAACCCGAACCACGCCCCCACCGCCGTTGTGCACCGACAGAGATGGCGTCCTTGTCACCGACACCTACGACACCCTGAACACCGTTGAGGCCAATGGATCGTCCGGCGGAGTGGCGCTGGTTACCGCTACGCAGACCGATGACACGTATCTGGGCCTTCGCCTGGCCTCGCCGACAGCCAAGGCCTACGTGAAGGATGGGGGATTCGCCACGAGCGGCAGCTTGGAGGACATCTACGGTGGCGCCGATCCGGACTACACGAACACTGTCGGACAGCCAGCCACCTACGATGACGTGGCCGTCTACATCGTAGACGTGATTCCCAGCCTCGACCCCGGGGAATCCGAGACGCTCTACTTCCAATACGTCTTGAAGGATGGCGCCCCTCTCCCACCGGGCGCTCCGACCTCGGTGACGGCCACAGCGGGTGACCGGGAGGCGGACGTCTCGTGGACCGCCCCAGGCAGCTCGGGCGGGTCACCGATCACCGGCTACACGGCTACCGCCTCACCAGGCGGAGCGACATGCACAACGAGTGGTGCTACGTCTTGCACCGTCACTGGATTGGACTACGGAACCTCCTATACGTTCACCGTCACAGCCGAGAACGCCGAAGGCACTGGGTCGCCGAGCGAACCCAGTAACAGTGTTACGACAGATAACGGTCCGGCCCTAACTCCCGCTTTCGGTACTCCGACTTCGACCGCAGATGGGTTCACGGTTCAGGTAAGCAACTATGACGGTGACTTCACGTGGGGCGTGTCTGCTTCTTCTGGGTCGGTTTCTATCGACGGCTCGGGTCTGGTGACGGTGACGGGTTTGGATCCGGGCGAGTCGTCCACGGTGACGGTTACGACTGACCGCACCGGCTACGATAGTGGCACAGCTGACGTCGAAGGAACCGCGTCAAGCGCCTCGGGCAAGAAGAAGCAGCGGCCGACCCATGGCTGTGTCATCAACCCCGCGAAGATCCCCGTCAGCGGTACGAGGAAGTTGGCGAAGAGCGGCTGCGAAACCAACGCCGACCAGCCGCCGGGGGTCAAGGTCGTGGCGAAGAAGAGAGGGGTCCAAGCCGCTGACTGGTCGCCGCCTGAGCAGTTCACCAAGCCAGAGCTGTACTGCAAGGTTCGAGGTAAGAAGGCCAAAGCCACCAGCAACGCCGGCTACGGAAAGGGCTTCCGCTACTGCAAGAAGGGCAAGCTCATGATGCGCACATTCGGCGACTGGAAGAAGATCACCATCACCTGGAAGGCGCCAGCCACCGACACGTACACCAAGTACAAGCACACCAGCCGCTACCGGCGGTAGCGAGTCGGCATCTGGACCTTCGCGGTGTCACACTGGGTGACTACGAGTGCCCCACCCGCGGAGGAGTGAAGTGCGCGTTCCCGGAATACCGATCCTTGCTGTCGTCGTGGCCGGGTCACTTTTGGCCAGTCCCGTCGCGGTACAAGCTTCCCCAGCCGTCCAGGCTGACTCGTCCGGCGGGACCGTGTCGCCGAGCTCGTCGCACAGGGATGTGCCCGCCGGCTACGACCTGTACGAGACGGATGGGCAGGACACCTACATCTTTATGCAAGGCGCGTCCGAGATCCCGGCGGGCTACTTCTCTCCTACGTCGTTGCCGTTCAGTGGGAGCGTCAAGTTGTGTGGCGAGCCTTTGGAGACAGTCCCTCATCTTGGTGACGTCGGAGACGCGGACACGGTCGTGCAGCGCCTGAGTGACATGACGTTTGGGTCGGGCTCGACGACGACCGTACCGATCGAGATGGTGGAGCTGAACCTGGTCAGCTGCGAGCCCATCAAGGTGGAGAACGCGACGACGACTAAGAAATGGAACCTGAAGGTCGAGCTGTCGCCGACCACGCCATCAACGGGTGCCATGACGGTCAGCTTGAACGGTCTCCTGGGAGGCACGTTCATGACGCAACTTCAGCTGTTCGCAACGATCATATTCACCAGAGTGGGCTCGGATACCAAGAGCAGGATGATGGACGTCTCCGACCATCTGCAGGGATCCACCTCTTCACCCTGGCGTTCCGGGTGCAAGCTGCCGGCGCTCGCGGTCCCTGGAGTGAACGATGGCTTCTGCCCAGGTCTTACAACCAAGAGCAAGAAGCGCGCGATCGAACTGGCAGGGGCGACGATCCAGCAAACCGTGGTTCCGGCCCAGCCCAGGCTGGAGCACTTCACCTGTTATGGGGCCGACCAGGCCCGAACGAAGTTCAAGCCGCGTTCGGTTCGGTTCAAGGACCAGTTCGGCAAACGGAGAGGCCGGCTCCTGCGGCCCTCCGATCTGTGCAACCCGGCGAAGAAGAACTCCGAACCGTGGCTTCAGAAGCGCGTCCACCTGAAGTGCTACGCGTTCGAGGGCCGGAAGTTCAGGCCCCGGACGGCTGTGACACGGGACCAGTTCGGTTCGCGTACGTTGCGGGTCAAGGAGCCGGAGAAGGTGTGCGTGCCGTCGAAGAAGCAGCTTCTGAAGCCGTCCAAGAAGATCACTATCGGTGGCAAGCCCAACCCGCTGCTTGTGGACAACTTTGTCTGCTACCGGGTCGAACCACGGGGGGCCTCTCCAGCGCGGTCCGTGAGGTTGAAGGATCAGTTCGGCCACTTCCGGACCCGCGTCCTGAAGCCAGTTGGGCTGTGCAATCCAGCCAAGGTTGACGGTGTCGCGAGCAATCACGCGATCAAGCACCTGACGTGCTATCGGCTGGACCCGAAACGCCCCGCAGCCTTCAAACGTCGCCTCGTCCAGGTGAGCAATCGCTACGGACGCGAAGCGCTGTCCGTTCGACTTCCTAGGGAGCTGTGCGCGCCTGGATCGAAGGTGCTCCCGCCCAAGTCCGGCTGAGCCTGACCCGCGCCGGACGAGCACCGCGCGAGGGTAGGCGGCTATGCGGGACTGAGGGCGAAGATCATGATCTCGCGTCCGGCCCTGCCGCGGTAGGCGTGGTACGCGGGCCAGATCGAGTACATGAGTTCCCAGATCGCTTCACGCTCGGCGGGTTCCGTGATCTGCCGGGCGACCATCGCATTCTCGACGCCGTCTGTCGTGACCGTCGCGTGCGGGTCGGCTGCCAGGTTCAGAGCCCAGGCCGGGTGGTGCTGCTGGCCGAAGTTCGAGCCGATCAGGATGATTTCCTCAGCCCGCGTCCCATACAGCAGCGTCACCGTGCGGGGCTGACCGGACTTTCGGCCGGTCGTTGTGACCAAGCACTGGGGTAGCCCGTAGTTCCCCATCAATCCGAAGCGCCCGCCCGTCCGTCTCAGGACCGCGGCGTCGGCTGGCGCGAGTCTGGCAGCGGTCCAGGCGAACCACTTCTTGTTGCCGAGCCAGCGCATGACATCTCGGTACTTCACGCTCCGAGGGTAGGCGGCCGCTCTCGACAGCACTTCAGTCGGTTAGGGCGGCGATAGCGATTGTCTTGGCGACATCCAACGCTTCGTCCAGCCAGACGCGTTCGGCGCTGGTGTGGGACAGCGCCGGATCGCCGGGACCGTACAGAACCGTCGGGATCCCCGCGGCCAACGTCTGTCGAAGGTCCGATCCGTAGGTTGCGCCGGTGATCTGTGCCGTCGCTCCCGTGACGGCCCGGTGGGCTTCGGCGACGCGGCGGACGATGTCGGCGCCCGGGTCCTGGCGCGCTGGCTCGAACTGCCCGCCGACCCATTCGACAGTCGCGGTCGCGCCCTGCTCGCTCGTGGCGCTCCGGACCGAGGCTTCGAACCTGGCACGCGCCTCGGCCACAGGCATCCCCAGCGGGACGCCGAATCGCCCTTCGGCTTGAAGCGACCCCATCACCGTCGACGCCCAATCGCCTCCGGACACGATGCCGATGCTCGTCGGGTAGGGGATGGGCCAGTCAGCCATGAGCGGATCCGGGTCGGCGCAGAGCTCGGCCTCCAGCGAGGCGAGGGCGGAGTTGATCTTCTGGAGCGAGTCGAGGGCGCTGACGCCCTCCCATCGTCGGGCCGCGTGGGCGCTGCGTCCGGTCAAGGTGATCCGGAAGCCGAGTGCGCCACCGTTGGCGACCACGATTTGGCCTGCCGTCGGCTCGGGGATGACGCAGCTCGCGGGCCGGACCCCCCGTGACAGCAGATCGAACGTGCCGCAACCGCCGTCCTCTTCCCCCGAGACGGAAGCGACGAGGATCTGGCGCGGCGGCCTGACCCCGGTCACTCCGATAGCTCTGACCACATGGATCGCAGCAGCGAGTCCAGACTTCATGTCCACGGACCCCCGCCCGGTGATCCAGCCGTCGCGTGACGAAGGCAGGAACGCGTCCGGCCAGCCGACGGCTGGGACGACATCGGAATGACCCAACAGCAGCAGGCCGCCGGAGTCCGGTGGTACGTCTCCGGATCGAACCTCGCCGGGCCCGAACCTGCCCAGCACCCCCGTCACGAACTCACGGTCGATCTCGACGCCGGGGAATCCCGGGCGCTCGGCGAGTTCCGCCAAGGGTGTGCGCCAAGTCGCCACTTCCATCCCGAGGTGACGCATCCGGTCCGCCATCCAGGCCTGCGCCTCGGGCTCCGCGTCCGAACCGGTGACCGAAGGGATCGTGATCAGATCCTGGATGTCACAGGCGAGGTCGGCCTTCAGGTCATCGATAGCCTTCAGCACTTCTGCGGCCAGCACCGCAGGCTGGGTGGATTCCACGGGTGCGCGCGGCTCTGGTCAGTCGCCGCCATCGACGGATGCGGTTCGAGCGAAGTCGGCGCCTGTCGGAAGCCCGCTGGGACCGAACTCCTTGATTGGCTCCGGACGCGACGACAGCGTCCACAGCGCGAGGACGGCGATAGTGATCAGCACGAGGAAGGTAACTCGATGGGCGACCGAGCTGAGAATTTCCTGGCGATCCGGGCGAGGGCCGACGATTGGGAATCCCGGTTCACTCCACTGATCGTTCATGTGATCCTCGGCTCTCAGGGCACGTGTCTAGGTTCTCGCATCAGACTCGCGGACGCTAGTCGGCCAGACATTTGCTGCTCGATCAGGTGCTCGATTCCGCCAGCCTCGACTCGCGCGACCTTGCTCACTCGAGGCTGATTGGCACAAGATGGGCCGATGTTCACGCTCGGCGTAGGCCGAGGTGGCAGTTCCACAGTCATGCGTTGCCTGGTCGCGGCTAGCATTGTTGAACGAGCTAGCTTCCGGGTCGCGCAGGAGTGTGATTGATGTTCGAGAGGTTCACCGACCGTGCCAGGCGTGTGGTCGTCCTGGCGCAGGAGGAAGCCCGGATGCTCAACCACAACTACATCGGCACTGAGCACATCTTGCTTGGCCTAATCCACGAGGGAGAAGGAGTCGCCGCCAAGGCGCTTGAAGGCTTGGGCATCTCGCTGGAGGGGGTTCGCTCTCAGGTCGAGGAGATCATCGGTCAGGGCCAGCAGGCGCCCAGCGGTCACATTCCCTTCACTCCGCGGGCGAAGAAGGTGCTCGAACTATCCCTGCGGGAGGCGCTGCAACTGGGGCACAACTACATCGGCACTGAGCACATTCTGCTCGGGCTCATCCGGGAAGGCGAGGGCGTCGCGGCACAGGTTCTGGTGAAGCTGGGAGCTGACTTGAGCCGTGTCCGGCAGCAGGTCATCCAGTTGCTCTCCGGCTACCAGGGCAAGGAGCCCGCGACATCCGGCGGCCCTGCCGAGGGGACCGCGTCGGGTTCGCTCGTCCTGGACCAGTTCGGCCGGAATCTGACGCAGGCCGCGCGCGAGGGCGCTCTTGATCCCGTGATTGGGCGTGAGAAAGAGATCGAGCGCGTGATGCAGATCCTGTCTCGCCGCACGAAGAACAACCCCGTGCTGATCGGGGAGCCCGGCGTTGGCAAGACCGCCGTTGTTGAGCTTCTGGCCCAGAAGATCATCGCCGGGGACGTGCCGGAAACGCTGCGCGACAAGCAGCTGTACACGTTGGACTTGGGCGCGCTCGTCGCCGGGAGCCGCTACCGAGGTGACTTTGAGGAGCGCCTGAAGAAGGTGTTGAAGGAGATCCGGACCCGCGGCGACATCGTGCTGTTCATCGACGAGATGCACACCCTCGTAGGCGCTGGAGCGGCCGAGGGGGCGATCGACGCCGCGAGCATCCTCAAGCCGATGCTGGCCCGGGGGGAACTACAGACCATTGGTGCGACGACGCTGGACGAGTACCGCAAGTACGTTGAGAAGGATGCGGCCCTGGAGCGCCGGTTCGCGCCGATCCAGGTGGAGGCTCCCGACGTGCCTATGACGGTCGCTATTCTGCGTGGCCTGCGCGACCGATACGAGAGCCACCACAAGGTCACGATCACCGACGCGGCGATAGCGGCCGCCGCCCGGTTGTCCGACCGATACATCAGCGACCGGCAGTTGCCGGACAAAGCCATCGACCTGATTGATGAGGCGGGCTCCAGGCTGCGGATCAACCGCATGACCGCGCCGCCGGACTTGCGTGAGTTCGATGACCGCATCGCCGAGGTGCGTAAGGAGAAGGAATCCGCCATCGACGCGCAGGACTTCGAGGCGGCCGCATCCTTGCGGGACCGGGAGAAGAAGCTGATAGGCGAGAAGATCACCCGCGAGCGCGAATGGAAGTCCGGTGACCTGGATGTCGTAGCGGAGGTTGACGAGAAGCTCATCGCCGAGGTCTTGGCCTTGATGACCGGCATCCCTGTCACGGATGTGTCTGAGGACGACACCGCCCGGCTCATGCGAATGGAAGAGGAACTGCACAAGCGTCTCGTCGGCCAGGAGCAGGCAGTGGTGGCGCTATCGAGGTCCATCCGGCGTACGCGAGCCGGGCTGAAGGACCCGAGGCGGCCCTCAGGATCGTTCATCTTCGCCGGGCCGTCCGGCGTGGGCAAGACCGAGCTGAGCAAGACGCTGGCCGAGTTCCTATTCGGTCAAGAGGACTCACTGATCGCCCTAGACATGAGTGAGTACTCAGAGAAGCACACGGCCTCGCGTCTGTTCGGTTCACCTCCTGGCTACGTCGGGTACGAAGAAGGCGGACAGCTCACCGAGAAGGTCCGGCGCAAGCCGTTCTCCGTTGTGCTTTTCGATGAGATCGAGAAGGCTCACCCGGACATCTTCAACTCCCTGCTCCAGGTGCTCGAGGAGGGTCGGCTGACCGACGCCCAGGGGCGCGCCATCGACTTCAAGAACACCGTGATCATCATGACGACGAACCTGGGCAGCAGGGATCTGTCGAAGTCGCTCGGCTTCTCCCCGATGGGCGACGAAGAGGGTGCCTACGACCGCATGAAGAGCAAGGTGGAGCAGGAGCTGAAGCAGCATTTCCGCCCTGAGTTCCTCAATCGGATCGATGACACCATCGTCTTCCACCAGCTCACCCGTGACGAGGTGCTGTCGATCGTCGACCTGATGGCGAATCAGCTCGACTCACGGTTGGCCGAGCGTGACATGAGTGTCGAGTTCACTCGCGAGGCGAAGGAACTGCTCGCTGAACGTGGCTACGACCCAAGCATGGGCGCGCGGCCGTTGCGACGGACGATGCAGCGCGACATCGAGGATCCGCTGAGCGAGCAGGTGCTGTTCGGCCAAGTCAAGCCAGGCAGCATCATCGTGGTTGGAGTGGAGGGCGAGGGCGAAAGCCGCGAGTTCACGTTCAAGTCCGAGCCAAAGGCGGAGCTTCCGGACGCGCCACCCGTAGAAGCGGCGGGGCAGGAGTAGGTGGCGCTGGCACCTGCGGCTACCTTTGTGCAATGAGTTCGGTCATCCGCCCAGTTGGTCCGGAGGAACCCCAGACGTACTGGAAGCGCCGCGCTGCCATCGTCGTCGGGGTGTTGGTAGTTCTGCTGATCCTGTTCTTGGTGTTCAAGCCTTCGGGCTCTGACGCTGAGCCCGACGCCGCCCCCAGTCCGTCGCCGACGGTGACTGATAGCGCGTCGCCGAGTTCATCGCCTAGCGGAGTGTGCTCAGATTCGGACATCAAGGTCACGGTGACTTCCGCGCAAGCTGATTACCCCCCGGGCTCGAATCCGAAGATCACACTAGCGATCGCCAACGCGGGGGAAGTGCCCTGTTCCCGTGACGTCGGGTCGCCGGAGAACGAGGTTGAAGTCGTCTCAGGTGATGAACACGTGTGGTCGAGTGACGACTGCAGCACAGACGAACAGCCGGACGTTGTGATGCTCCAGCCGGGGCAAAAGGCGTCGGTGACCGTCGAATGGTCCAGGGTCCTCAGCGCACCCGGGTGTCCGACTGGTCAGCCGGCCGCCAAGCCAGGCACGTATGAAGCCATCGGGCGTAACTCGAAGGTCAAGAGCCAGCCAGCCGCGTTCAAGCTCTCGTAGCGGCGCTACCCCCTAAGTTGGTCGGCGGATCTGAGCTCAGCGAGGTCTTCGATCCTCAAGGCGCGTAACGACCGGTAGCTCAGAGATCTCACAGCGGCTGATAAGCGCGTGGAGAGCCTGCGCCAGGGTCGGCGCCTCTATCACTGCCGAGCTGGCGGCACCCTCGAGGCGGCTGCGGGTGCCGGGGGGCGCGAAGATCCACGTGTAGCCCAGGCGGGTCGCCTCCGCGATCCGTTGGGCGATCATCGGGACAGGGCGAATGTCGCCAGATAGCGTCACTTCCCCGATCGCGGCGACATCAGTCGGCGGTGCCACATCCCTGGCGGCCGTGGCGATTGCGACGCAGATCGCCAGGTCAGTGCCTGGGTCAGTCAGGCGCATTCCGCCGATGGTCGCGACGTAGAGGTCCTTCGTAGCTAGGTGTAGACCCATCGTGCGCTCTGTCACCGCCGACAGCATCCCAACGCGCGGCGAGTCGAGCCCGGACACACCACGCCGCGGATTCGGATTCGAGGACCTCACGAGTAGGGCTTGGACTTCGGCCACGAGGGCGCGTCGGCCCTCGATCGTGACAGTGACGCATGTGCCTGGGACAGGCTCGTCCCGCTCGCCGAGGAAGAGCGCGCTCGGGTCCGGAACCTCGCGCAGTCCTGAGTCTGTGTGCTCGAAACAGGCGACCTCGTCTGTTGGCCCGTAGCGGTTCTTGATCGCGCGCAGCAGCCTCAGCGAAGTGTGCCGGTCACCTTCCATGCTCAACGTCGTGTCAACCGTGTGCTCCATCGCCCGTGGCCCGGCGACGACGGATTCCTTGGTGACCTGGCCGACGAGGCAGATCGGAATCCCGTTGGACTTGGCGATCCGAGTCAGTACTTGCGTCACTTCCATGACCTGAGCCACCCCGCCAGCTCGGCTGTCGAGGTCCGATGAGGCGATCGTTTGGACTGAGTCAACGATGACCAGGGACAGGTTCTGCGAATGCTCCTCGATGTGCCCGATGAGCGCGGAAAGGTCCGTGTCGTCGGCCACGAGCATTCGTTCGCTGCCCGCGCCGATCCGGCGCGCCCTCACCGAGATCTGTTGGGCGGATTCCTCGCCGGTCAGATACAAGGTGTGCTTGCCGGACCGTTCGGCGACCGCATCTGCGATCTGAAGGACCAAAGTGCTCTTGCCGGCGCCGGGCTCACCTGTCAACAGGACTACCTGTCCGGCCACCAGGCCACCACCGAGTATGCGGTCGAACTCCGCGACTCCGGTCGTCAGCCGAGCAGTGGGCTCGGTGCCCGAGATTCGGGACAGGGGAAGGGCGGAGCGGTCTGGAGACGCTCGGCGCCCAGATTTTCGAGACCCCGCCCCTGGTGAGTTCGCCAGCTCCGCCACCGTGCCGTATTCGCGGCACTTGTTGCAGCGGCCCACCCATCGGATCGAGTGCGCGCCGCAGTTCCCGCACCTGTAGGAAGTTGTCGTCTGAGCCATCGGTCCGCCCTCCTTGCCTGTCCCCTTCGAGGGGAACGGTTCAGGCCACGCTATTGGTGGGGTCCGACAGTGTCGGGAAATGTGAGAAGCGAACATCTCTGACGCCCTCCGATCGGAGGTGTGGACGACGCCAGGCGCCCCCCGAGCTAGGGATCCGTCTGGCGGCGTTGGCCAAGCGTCCACCGATTCCCAATTCGGCCCACTACCGTCGTCCCCGTTTGAGTTGTCCACAGGTCGTGACATCGGGGATGTTGTCCACAGCCTGCGTGGTGTGCCGTTGATTGTCGGACCCTCGTGGGAACATGTGTGCGAGTACAGGTTTCCTCTACGAAGCGGGGTGGGGGTGGGGGTCATGTCGGTGGCTGAGTTGGGTGGGTCTTCCGAAGCTGGGGGCGTGGGGTGCGCGGCGTCGCCGCCGGTTGCTGGGGTGATGTCGGCGCTGATGGCCGCGGCTGACGCGACGGTTCCCTCGGGCCTGGGCTGCGGCGACGTATTGGCCGCGGACGTGGCTGTGTTGTCCCGCGTGGTGCACGCGGCGCAGGCGGAACTGGCTCGCCGTATCGCCGCGGCTGAACACCAGGACGCGTTGGCTTTGCAGGCCCATTCCACGTTATGCGCCAATGGTTGGGCCAGCGCGGCGGCGCACAGCCTTGTAGCCGCGGCGCGGTTCGTCGATTCCCACCCGGTTTGCTCTGGGCCGTGGCGCGTGGGCCGGGTGGGGGTGGAACGTTACGCGCGAATGGAAAGCGGCACCCGTGACTTGGACACCGACCAAACCGAGGACGTGGCCAAGGCGTTGGCGCCGGTCCTGACCGAGTTGAGTGTGGCTCAGGTCGCGCGGGCGTGCGCTCACGCTGTGGCTTTGGCCAAACCCGACTTGGCGCATCGAAGTGAACAAGACGCCCACGACGAACGGTATTTGGCGTTCACCAGGTTCCGTGACGTATCTGTGTTCGAGGGCCGCCTAGCCGGTGTGGACGGTAAAGCGTTCGAAGAGGCTGTGGCGGCGTGCGCTGAATCGCTTCGCGTCGAGGGCGACGGTTTGACCCGGGGGCAGCGCAACGCTGACGCTTTGATGCTTCTGGTCAGCAAAGCCGACCTACCCAAACACGGCGGCCTACCAGCGGCGGTCACGTTGACCATGACCATGGAACAGGCCGAACAAGTCGCCAACACCTCCCCCGGGCAACCCCACGGCGACGCTGGCGGCGGCTCGGACAGTGCCAACAGTGGCGGCTGTGGCGACAGGTGGTGCGCTGGCGGTGCCGGCTTGGGCGGGCTGGGTCACGATCAGGTCCTAGGTCAAGGCGGTGCCCGGTTCGGGTTGTGTTCCTGCCAGATCACCCCCGTGATCGCTGAGCCGCGCGAACCGGTGGATCCACGTTCGTTGTTGAACCGTTTAGGTTTGACTCAGCTACAGCCTGTGGCGGTGGGGCGTTCGGTTCGTCTTGCGACCCCGGCGCAGCGCAGGGCCTTGGCTGTTCGAGACGGGGGATGTGTGATCCCGGGCTGTGATGTGGGACCTGAACACACCCAGCCGCATCACGTCACCGCGTGGTCCCTGGGAGGCGCGACCGACCTGGACTCGTTGGCCAGCGTCTGCTGGCCACATCACCGTCAACTCGACCTCGGCCGGTGGGAACTGACCCGCGACACCGAGCCAGACCAACCCGGGGCGGGCCAACCCGGGG
>JAUYJT010000050.1 GCA_030700225.1 Candidatus Nanopelagicales bacterium
GCCCCCAGCTTCGGAAGACCCACCCAACTCAGCTACCGACATGACCCCCACCCCCATCCCCGCTTCGTAGAGGAAACCTGTACTAGAACACATGTTCTCACGGGGGTCCGACAATCAACGGCACACCACGCAGGCTGTGGAGAACATCCCCGATGTCACGACCTGTGGACAAAGGACGGATCGGGCCTCGCGGGGACTTGATGCCCAAGTCCGAGTGCAGCCGCATCACTCCTGCGCAGCCCCAAGTCCTGCGACCAGGCCCAAAGCCCCTCCCGAACCTCACCCACGCTGACGTCCACGCCTGAGCCGACGTGGCGATTCACCGAGCCGACCGAGGAACCCCAACGCGGCGCGCCGGGTGGTCCCATTACTGGCAACCCAGGTGGTCCAATGACTCTGGCAAGGAACCGCTCACGGCGGTCCCATGCTCATCACAGGCGATAAGTCCGCAACAGGCTCCATGTGGCCGCTTCGCGTATCTGTAGTGGCCGGGAGCGCCACAAGATCACGAGGCGACGGCTCGGGTCCCTCGGTCGCGCCACGAACAACGGGTCTGCAAATGCGGTCGCCAAGACGCAGCGCTCGGTCAGATGCTGCCCAAGGCTTCGACGTCGACCGCGATGTCCCGCACCATCCGTTCCTGAACGGTCACCCCGATCCGGTGCTCGACGAGGAGATCACACAGCGTCGTGCCGTCGACTAGGTCGACGGGTGGAGCCCCGTCGCGGCTCGCTTCTGCCTTCGCGACTGACGTAAACGTGCTCGTCGTGATAAGCAGACCCTTCTCGCCACGACACCGGCGACACCCCGATCACCGAACCGTCAGCCTGACCATCAAGGCCCCACCCCGAACACCGGGACGGGGCCTACGTCATACCGCCTCAACCGCGCCCACGATGACGCCGACATCCTCATCCAGTGTGGCGGCTAACACGTATGGCAGCAAGGCGGAACCTGAGGGCTGATCCCTTTCGGATTGAGGGCACTCATGTCGGCGGCACTCGCTAGCCTGCGGGGGTGAGCATCGGTGCGCCTTCCAGTTCGATCCCCGGGGCTGAGACCAGATCGGGAGGCGGTCTGGTCTTGACAGTCCTCGCGGCCGCCCAGTTCCTCATGACTCTGGACAGCACTGTCATGAACGTGTCCATGGCGCAAGTTGCGAGTGACCTTGGAACGACGATCAGCGGTATCCAGGTCGCCATCACGATGTACACGCTCGTGATGGCGACTCTGATGATCACTGGCGGCAAGATCGGCACCATCGTTGGCCGCCGCCGCGTCCTTGCCATTGGCATCGTGATCTACGGGATCGGAGCGCTCGTTACTGCGGCGTCCCCGAACGTGGGCGTGCTGATCTTGGGGTGGTCGGGGCTCGAGGGGCTAGGCGCGGCCTTGATCATGCCCGCGGTCGTCGCCCTTGTGGCCTCCAACTTCCCCCCGGCCAAGCGGGCCGCCACCTACGGCATCCTCGCGGCTTCGTGCGCGGCCGCTGTGGCGGCTGGGCCGCTCATCGGGGGAGCAGTGACGACGTACGCGTCCTGGCGGTACGTCTTCCTCGGAGAGGCCGTGGTCGTGGTCGTCATCCTCATGCTGATTCGAAGGGTCACGGATCTGCCACCGGCGAGGGCCCATCTCGATCTCGTCGGGTCGCTTCTGTCAGTTGTTGGGTTGGGAAGCGTGATCGTCGGGGTGCTGCGGTCCAGCGAGTGGGGATGGGTCTCCGCCAAGCCTGGTGCGCCGTCACTCTTCGGCGCCTCGCTGACGCTCTGGCTAATCATCGGGGGTCTGGCGATCGTCTACGTATTCACGCTGTGGGAATCCCATGTCGCGCAGACGGAGCGGGAGCCGCTCGTGGATCCGGCGATCCTGCGCAACCGTCAACTCTCGGGCGGTCTGTCGGTCTTCTTCTTCCAGTACCTCGTTCAAGCGGGAGTGTTCTTCACCATCCCGCTCTTCCTGTCCGTGGTCCTGCAACTCAGCTCGCTCGAGACCGGAGTGCGAATCTTCCCGCTCTCGGTGGCGCTGCTGGTTGCCGCAGCGGGCATTCCCAAGATCGCCCCACGCTGTAACCCGCGACGCGTGGTTAGGTTCGGCCTGTCCCTGATGACTCTGGGGATCATGTTCTTGGTAGCCGGCATGAATCCTGGGGCCTCCGCAGCGGTCGTCGCCATTCCTATGATCCTGATCGGCCTGGGGTTGGGTGCGATTGCCTCACAACTGGGTGCTGTCACGGTCTCGGCGGTTCCGGACTCGATGAGCGGAGAAGTGGGAGGTCTGCAGAACACGGCGACCAACCTGGGGGCATCGCTGGGCACCGCGCTGATCGGTTCGGTGCTCATCGCAACGCTGACCAGTGCCGCGCTGGCGGGGATTCAGAGTGATTCCGCGATACCCGGCTCGATTCAGCAAGAGGCAGTTGCCGAGTTCTCATCCGGGATCCCCTTCATCTCCGATGCGCAGCTTGTCGAAGGCCTGAAGAGTGCTGGAGTCGATCAGGCGACATCCGATCAGATCCTTCAGGTCAACCGAACCGCGAGGCTGGACGCCTTACGGGTCGCATTCGGGCTGGCAGCGCTCCTGTCGATCGGAACCTTCTTCTTCACCGGGCGCTTGCCCACGGTGCAGCCAGGGGAAGTCGCGCCGGGCACGGCTGCGGGTTCGGCCTAGGCGGGGCTTCCCGCTCTCGACTGTGGCGACCATGCCGTCGGGCGCGTGGGTCCTGCGCCGCGTGGTTGCGCGACAGGTAACACCTGGGAGGATGACCCGCCTGGTCCTTCATCGCGATAGTTGGGTGGGTAAGGCATAATCGTCATGTACGGCGACCGCCCCCGCGGCGTCGAGACGACAGGAGGAAACGTGCGGCGACGCATGATGAAGTCCAAGATCCACCGGGCCACGGTCACAGACGCGCACCTTGAGTACGTCGGGTCCGTTTCGTTGGATCCGAGGTTGATGACCCTGGCCGACATCCTTGTAGGCGAGCAGGTCCAGATTCTCGACATCGACAATGGCTCACGCTTCGAGACCTACGCCATCGAAGGGCGCCCGGGCGAGTGCTGCGTGAACGGCGCGGCCGCCCGATTGGTGCACCCGGGCGACAAGGTGATCATCCTGACCTACGCCGACTATGAGGAAGCCGAACTCGTTGACTTCGCGTCCAGAGTTGTGCACGTCGACGAGCTGAACGTCCCGATCGCCGCTGCCGCAGCTCGCGATGTGCGAGCGGGTGCCCCGGCAGTTGAGACGACTCGCCCACGAAGAGGCGATACCGTTCGCCTGTGACATCGCGCGAACCAGAGGACACGGCGGCTAGCTCAGCCGAGGATGCCGTGCCAGAACGAGAAGCCGAGCCCACATCGGCGCCCAGATCCGGTCTGAACCGGAAGCGGACGATCATCGGTGCGGTAGTGGCGATCCTGTTCCTGGCGGTTGTATTCGCGCGAGTGATTCCGCAGATAGGTGACTACGCGCAGGCCGGGGAATACCTGAAGAGCATGTCCGCCGGGGCAGTAGTCGCCCTTGTCGCCGTGGTTCTGCTGTACCTGTTCGTCTACGGATGGCCGTTCGTGGCGGCTACACCGGGTCTGAGATACCGCGACGCGTTCGTAGTCAATCAGTCCGCCTTCGCGGTTTCGAACGGCATCCCGGGAGGTGGGGCGTTCGGACTCGGGTTGCAGTATGCGCAGCTGGCGACCTACAAGACGTCTCCGACGGCAGCCACGGCCGCGATCGGAGCCACGGGAGTATGGAGTGTCTTTCTTAGCCTCGGGCTGCCGGTTACTGGTATCGCGGCCTACGCGGCTGTAGGCGATGACGCGAGCAAGTACGCGGTCGCCGCTGTGATCGGCCTGGTGATTCTGGTCGCCGCGATCGGGACGTTCGCGCTGATCCTGAAGTCTGAGCGAGGCGCCCGGAGAGTGGGTGACTTCTTTAGTCGGATCGCCAACCCGGTCGTTCACAAGCTCCGCCACGGACAGTCCATGGACCTCACGCCTTCGGTCTTGCGCCTCCGGCACGACACAGTGGGGCTGGTGCGCAGGCGTTGGGTTGCGATCACGGCGGCGCAGATCGCTGTCTCATGGGCTCAGTTCGCGATCCTCTACACCGCGCTGGTGGGCGTCACGGGAAGCACGGGCGCCGTGCCGCTGCTTGGCGCGTACGGATCTTGGGCGATAAGCCAGCTGGGAATCATGATCCCTATCACGCCAGGCGGCTTGGGTACGGTCGACGCCGCCCTGATCGCGCTGCTGTCGGCGGCCGGAATCGATGCGGGAGCGGCCACAGCGGCGGATCTGGTGTGGCGCGCGTCGTCCTACATCCCGCAGATGGCGATCGGATTGATCTCGATCTTCTATTGGCGGTGGCAGGTACAGCGCAACCGCAAGCTTGCATCGAGTGCGGGGCGGGGATGAGCGCATTGAATACCCGGCTGTCCGACAGCTTCCCCACCGCCGAACAACCGGGCGTACTGGCGAATCTAGAGTGATCGTTTTGAGCGTGGGCTGACCGACACGCTATCCACCGAACGCCAGATTGACGATCCATCCACAGGGAGGAGATTGCCTTAGCGCGTGCCTTTGGAAGCCATCAGGCTGCGGGCATGACGAAATGCAGCTTGCCGCTTCCGTGTGAACTACCTGACGCCCCCGCGGGATCGGACGTCGGGTTCCCCAGAGTGGCGGACGTTGTCCAGGCGTTCCCGTATCTGATCGGCTTCCCGCCCGCGGACAGCCTGGTGTGCGCTTTCTGGAGCGACGAGGGTCACCTTGTGCTGACGGCGCGCTCGGACTGGTCTGATGTCGAAGCGGCTGCGGCAGAAGTTGGGAAGGGCCTGGCGGAGCGCGCGGCCTTGGTCGGAGCCGTTGGAGGCTTGTGCGCAGCCGTGAGCGTTCAGTCCACACTGTCACGGCAGTTCACGCGTCTTCGCGCCGTGCGCGCGTCGTTGAGTCGATTCGGGATCGCGTCCTCGCCGGGGATCGTCGTGGGTGGTGGCCGTTGGCGGTCACGCACGTGCGGGAGCCAGTGCCCGGAACTCGGGCACGACCTTGAAGGTGAGGGCGTGTCGGCATTGGTGGCGGGACTGGTCGCATCCGGGCGTGTACCGGTGGCGAGCCGGGAGGCCGTGGCGCAGGAGGTTCGCCTCGCCGACGATGTGACCGCGGGGGCGCTGGCCCTCGCGGCGGCCGACTTGCGCGAAGGCATCACTGATCTGGAGGAGTGGCGCGACCGGGTGATCATGGAAGCCCTGGACGCCATGCTCGATGGTGGCTACCTGTCACTGAGGTCATCGGCTGCCGTGGCTGCGGCATGTGAGGATGTTCGGGCGCGCGACACTGTTTTGTGGTGTCTCGAAAGAGAGCCTGCTGTCTCCTGGGACGGCGTGTGGGCGTCCGCGTCTCATGTGTTGCGCATGTGCCGGGGAGACCGCGCTGCCGCCGTCGGTGCGGTCGCCGCGATCGCGGCCTGGCAGGCCGGTGACGGACTGAGGGCGGGGTTCGCTCTTGAACGCGCGTATGAGGCGAACCCAGATCACTCGCTCGCGGATCTGATCAGGGAGGCGATGGGTCGCGGATTGCCGCCGGAAGTCTGGTCGAGGCTGATGAGAGATCTCACCCATGAAGAGTGCCGCAGAGATCCGCGGGTGGTGCGTGGGCTGCCATGAGACTGTCGGATGGCTGGCCTCTCCGAGATCGGTGATGTGAGTCTGGGAAGGATCCCGACCGGCGGTGTGTTGGAGCTCATGGTGAAACGCCGCACTGGACTGTCGTTGGGTTGAGTCCTTCATGCGACAATGGCTGCCGGTGCGTAGTCACCTGAGCCCGTCCAAAGTCCACAGGACTTGACACGGGCTGTTCGTGTTCCGGAATGGGAGAGCAGATTGGCCGCAAAGTCCGCCACGGCGAAGAAGTCCGCCACGCCACGCAAGTCCGCACCGACGAAGAAGGCAGCAGCGACGAAGAAGGCAGCAGCGCCACGCAAGGCTGCTGCGGCGAAGAAGCCCGCACCGGCGAAGAAGCCCGCAGCGCCACGCAAGGCCTCAGCGGCGAAGAAGGCCGCCGCAGTCGAGGTCGAGGCCGAAGTGCTCGTTGTGCCTGTAGCCGGGGCGAACGAGGTCATCGTCGTTCCAGCCGCAGGTGCGGACGCTGTGGACATGGAGGCCGCCGCCAGGATCGAAGCTGAAGCCGAAGCTGACCTCAAGCGTGAGCTGGCCGGTCTGGCCGCCGAGGCCAAGCGAGCCGCGAGTTCGACCGAAGGGTTCGTGCTGTCTGACAGCGACGACACCGACGAACCGGTGCAAACCGTAACCGTCGCGGGCGCCACAGCCGATCCCGTGAAGGACTACCTGAAGCAGATCGGGAAAGTCGCTCTACTAAACGCTGAACAGGAAGTTGTTCTGGCGAAACGCATCGAGGCGGGCCTGTTCGCCGAGGAGAAGCTGGCATCGGGCGAGAAGTTCTCAGATGAGGATTTGTACGAGCTCGAGCAGCTGGTGGTCGTCGGGCGGCGCGCCAAGAACCACTTGCTTGAGGCGAATCTCCGCCTGGTGGTTTCGCTCGCCAAGCGCTACACAGGGCGGGGAATGCTGTTCCTGGATCTGATCCAGGAAGGCAACCTGGGCCTGATCCGAGCAGTCGAGAAGTTCGACTACAAGAAGGGCTACAAGTTCTCGACCTACGCGACTTGGTGGATCCGGCAGGCGATCACGCGCGCGATGGCCGATCAGGCGCGCACGATCCGCATCCCGGTGCACATGGTTGAGGTGATCAACAAGCTGGCGCGCGTACAGCGTCAAATGCTCCAGGATCTTGGACGTGAGGCCAGCCCGGAGGAGCTGGCCAAGGAACTCGACATGACGCCCGAGAAGATCGTCGAAGTCCAGAAGTACGGCCGGGAGCCGATATCACTGCACACACCCCTTGGCGAAGACGGGGACAGCGAGTTCGGGGACCTCATCGAGGACTCCGAAGCCATCGTTCCAGCCGACGCTGTGTCGTTCACGTTGCTTCAGGAGCAGCTTGAGCAAGTCCTGGTCACGCTGTCCGAGCGCGAGGCGGGAGTTGTCCGAATGCGCTTCGGACTGACTGACGGACAACCGAAGACTCTCGACGAGATCGGCAGGGTCTACGGGGTCACACGCGAACGCATTCGGCAGATCGAGTCCAAGACCATGTCCAAGCTCCGGCACCCGAGCAGGAGCCAGGTGCTGCGCGACTACCTGGAGTGAGTTCTGGCGAGTGAGGCTTGCCAGGATCGGCGATGAGCCACGCGAGCGCGGCAGCTACAGCGGGGGTACCCGGTCGAACCAGGGCCTGGCTTGCTCAAGCTGGCCGGCGAGGCTGAACAGTGAGGTTTCCTTGCCGTAGGGCGCCGCGAACTGAACCCCGATCGGGAGTCCAGCCTCGTTCCAGTACAGCGGCACGCTCATCGCTGGTTGCCCCGTCATGTTGAAGACCTGTGTGTTCGGAGTGCGCTCAAGCGACTCCGCGGCCAGTTGCGGCAGCGCCTGGCGGAAAACGGGATCGGTGGCCGACCAGGTCGCGCTCGCGACGTGACCCAGGACGGAAAGCGTGATCTTCTGGCTGCGGGGCAGGTCCAACTCACCGATCTTGGCGGGAGGGTAGGCGGCTGTCGGACTGGCATGAATGTCGATGGATGAGAAGATTCTCGCCATTCGACGGGATAGATCGAATGCCACGATCCGCGCTTCTTCGAGTTCCCGCGCGGTGAGTACATCGCCCATGTGGGCCAGCAGCCACGTCGGCCGTTCGAAGAGATCCGATCGCGGTTTCACGCCCGTCTGCCGGTAGGTGTTCGCCACCGCTGCCGCGACGCCAGCCGCCACTATCGTCAGGTAGGCATTCGACACCGCCTGGACGTCCAGCGGCAGATCCACTTCCTCAACCGTGTGGCCAAGATCGACAAGCAGTTCAGCGGCCGAAGCGAGGGCGGCAGCGCAGTCTGGGTGAGTCTTGGGCCCCAAGAAGGCCTTCGTGGAGATGCCGATGCGCAATTGCTTCGGCGGTCGCGCCACGGCCTCGACGAATCGAGTCGACCCGCGAGGCTCGTCGTAGGGAGCCCCCGGATCGGCACCATGAGTCACCGCGAGGAATGCCGCGCTGTCACGTACAGATCTACTCAGCACGTGTGGAACGACTTGGCCGTTCCACGCCTCCCCGATGTCCGGGCCGAGGGGTTGGCGGCCGCGGCTCGGCTTGAGCCCGAACAGGCCGCAGAAGGACGCCGGGATGCGGATGGAGCCGCCGCCATCGCCGCCGTGCGCCACGGGCACAACTCCGGCGGCCACGGCTGCTGCCGACCCCCCGCTTGAGCCACCAGGCGTGTGGTTCAGATCCCAGGGGTTCAGCGTCGGGCCGAACAGTTCAGGCTCGGTCACGCCCATGATCCCGAACTCGGGGGCGTTGGTCTTGCCCAGGAACACCAGGCCTGACCGGCGGTAGCGGGCGAATAGCTCGGAGTCGTGATCCGGGATCCAGTCGCGAAGGGACCGGGACCCGGCCGCGCACGGCTCTCCGGCCAGCGTGCCATCCATGTCCTTGACTAGGAAAGGCACTCCTGAGAAACGACCCCGAGGCAGCCCCGCGTCGATCTGGCCTTTGGCGTAGGTGTCCATGCGATGGATCACGGCGTTTATCGTGGGATTGACTTCGCTCAGCCGTGCTCGGGCCGCGTCCAGCAACTCCTGGGGTGTGGTGTCGCCATCGCGCAGCGCCTCCGCCATCGCGGAGGCGTCAAGGCCGCGGTATTCGGTGAACTTCATCGCGTCGGTCTACACCGGATGGGCGTGCTCGGAGTCGAGCGGGCCAGTGATCGGCGAGCGCTCCAACGGGCGGTAGGTGTAGAAGAACGTGCACCCATCGGGGCCGACGTCCGTCGCTCCGTGGGGAACGGTCGGAGGGATGAAGATGTAGGAGCCAGGCCCGACGCGCTTGTCCAGAACCGTGCACTCACCCTCGAGGATCAAGATGTGGTGATGGGCGCCGTGATGCGTGTGTATGGGATTCTCGGCGCCGTGCTCGACTCGCATGACGCCGAGCACGACATCCCCCGCCTGCCAAAGCACCTTGTGCGCCACACCCGGCATGTCTGGCCGACTCTCCCAGGGCATGGCGTCGATGTCTGCCTTGGTCGCCAGGATCACATGGCCCAAGTCGTTGCGAACAGAGGAGTTCGTCATTTGATCACCTCAAGGATTCGAACTCAACCGTACCGTGCCCGCGACCGCGAATGCTCCGGCTAGTTCTGCGCCAGGCGGTGTGATTCGTCGATCACTTCGGCGGCGATGCCTGACAGCACAGTCGAGTGCTCAGAGAAGTGGTGAGCGCAGAAGATCAGATCCTGACCGGAAGTGAGCAGAACGCGGACATAAGCCTGCGCCCCACAGCGATCGCAGCGATCTGCCGCGCTTAGTTCCGTAACAGTTGTCGCTGTATCCACGAGGCACCTCCTTGCGCTCGATACCACTCGATACCAATAGTCTCACCAACTGGCCGATGCATCGCCATCGCTGGCCAGCCGTTCGCCACTGGCGTAGTGGCTCGCTTCCCTGGGGATGTCGGACCGTGCGACTACCCTAGTTCCGTCTAGGACGGTTTCGGAAAGATCGACGACGAGCTTGAGCGAGGAGGCTTCGTGGCGGTCGAAGCGACGGGTACCCAGTCCCGGGACGGCAGTGCTGCGCGGGCTGGGCGAAAGCGTCGTTCGGCAGAGCCTGGCGAGTACATGGCTCGGCAAATCCGCGTGCTCGAAGGGCTGGACGCGGTTCGCAAGCGCCCTGGTATGTACGTCGGGTCGACTGACGGCCGCGGCTTGATGCACTGCCTGTGGGAGATCCTCGACAACTCCGTTGACGAGGCTCTGGTCGAATCGTGCCGCTCGATCGAGGTGCACCTGTTTCCGGACGGCTCCGTGGAGGTCCGGGATGACGGACGGGGAATCCCCGTGGACAAAGAGCCGAGGACGAAGCTGACCGGCGTCGAGGTCGTCATGACCCGACTTCACGCGGGTGGCAAGTTCGGCGGCGGTACCTATGCGGCGACCGGAGGCCTGCACGGTGTAGGTGCGTCAGTGGTCAACGCTTTGTCCGAAAGGCTGGACGTCGAAGTGGACAGGGGGGGCCGGATCCACACAATGTCGTTCCAGCGCGGCGCCCCAGGGGTATTCAGCGACGACGGCCCGTCCGCGACGTTCACTAGGCAGTCAGGACTGCGAGTAGTGGGCAAATGCCCGGCGAGGCGCACCGGAACCCGGGTTCGCTGGTGGGCGGATCGAAGGGTATTCACCAAGGACGCTCAGTACGACATCGTCGAGTTGCGGGCCAGGATCCAGCAGACGACATTCCTGGTCCCTGGCGTTGAGATCAGGCTCATCGACGAGCGCGGCGCGGACGCCCGGGTAGATGAGGTCTTCACGCATGCCGGCGGAATCGCGGATTTCGCCGAACACTTGACCGTAGGAGAACCGTTCACGCGGGTGATCCGCCTGTCCGGAACGGGTCGCTTCACCGAAACAGTCCCGGTTCTGGACGAAGCGGGTCACATGGCGTCCCGCGATGTGGACCGCGACCTTGGGGTCGATGTGGCGCTGCGTTGGTCGACGGGCTACGAGACTCGCGTCCGGTCCTTCGTGAACGTGATCGCCACTCCCAAGGGTGGAACTCACATGGCCGGATTCGAGCGCGCACTGGTCAAGACTCTGAACGACAGGTTGCGGTCGACCAAGGTGCTCAAGGCTTCCGAGGGTCCGGTCACCAAGGAGGACGTGCTTGAAGGGCTGACGGCGGTCGTGGCGGTGCGTCTGGCCGAGCCGGAGTTCGAGGGCCAGACCAAAGAGGTGCTCGGCACCCCCGCTGCCACCAAGATCGTCGCCAACGTCGTCGGTCACGAGTTGGAGGGTTGGCTGGATTCGCCTCCGCGCGGTGACAAGCAGCTGGTCAAGCAGGTGCTGGAGAAGGTCGCGAACGCGATGCGAACGCGCGTGCAGGCCCGGCACACGCGAGACCTGCAGCGGCGCAAGAACGCGCTGGAGTCCTCGTCGTTGCCGGCGAAACTCGTGGACTGCCGTTCTCGCGAAGTGGACGGCAGCGAGTTGTTCATCGTTGAGGGCGACAGTGCTCTTGGCACGGCGAAGATGGCGCGCAAGAGCGAGTTCCAGGCGTTACTGCCTATCCGCGGCAAGATCCTGAACGTCCAGAAAGCCTCGATCGCGGACATGCTCAAGAACGTCGAATGCGCGTCCATCATTCAGGTGATCGGAGCCGGTTCTGGGCGGTCGTTCGACCTCGCCTCGGCGCGCTACGGCAAGGTCATCATGATGAGTGACGCGGACGTCGACGGCGCTCACATCCGGTGCCTGCTACTCACGTTGTTCTACCGCTACATGAAGCCCCTTCTGCAGGACGGCCGCGTCTACGCGGCGGTGCCTCCGTTGCACAGGATCGAAACCGTCGGCGCGAAGGGGCAACCGGCGCGGGTGCTGTACACGTACTCCGAGGCGGAGATGCTGCGGACTATGAAGGACCTCCAGGCTCGCGGCGTGCGGGTCAAAGACCCGATTCAGCGCTACAAGGGACTCGGAGAGATGGACGCGGCTCAACTGCGTGATACGACGATGTCTCCGGACACGAGGTTGGTGCGCCGCGTGCGTGTGGCGGATGCCATGGCCGCAGAGCACGTGTTCCACCTGTTGATGGGCAACGATGTTGGCCCACGCAAGGAGTTCCTCGTGACTCGGGCCAAGGAACTCGACCGAGAGCGGATCGACGCGTGATTAGTTGGATTCGCCGCTCGAATGGCCAGGGAACACGCCTAGCTCGGGGCTGACAATCGGAGCCGCGTTGTTGACCGCCAGCGCCGCCTCGCCGAATCCGACCGCGAGCAGCGGCACCTTGCCCGGATAGACGGCGATGTCTCCGGCTGCGAACACGTTCGGCAGGTTCGTCCGCATGCGCGTGTCCACAAGGATGTGTCGCTTCTCCAGGTCCAATCCCCACTGTGCGATAGGACCAATGTTGGCCACGAACCCAAGCGCGGCGATCACTGACTGCGCGGGAAGGACAGTGATGTCGCCGGTCTTCTTGTGCGTTATCTCGACTTCGCTGAGGTTGGGATCGCCACGCAACGCTGTGACCTCGTAAGGCGTCATCAGTTTCATGCCCAGCTCTCGGGCCTTGTCGACGAGCGTTCCGTGCGCCCGGAACTGGTCGCGCCGGTGAACTACTGCGACGCTCTTGGCGACCGGGTGCAGCATGTGCGCCCAGTCCAACGCTGAATCACCGCCGCCAACGATCACGATGTCGCGTCCGGCGAATTTGTCCGTACGGGGCACGAAGAACTCCAGGCCCCGGCCTTCCCAGCCATCCCCAGCGGGCAGCGGCCGCGGCCGGAACGAGCCGATACCGCCGGTGATGAGCGCTGCCTTGGCTGTGACCTTCGTGCCGTCATCTGACTCGATAACGACGGGCCCCGATTCCGGAGCAGTCATGGTGGTTGCCTGGGTTCCCAGGACGTAGTGCGGATTGAATTGGTCCGCCTGCTGTTTGAGTTGCTCGACCAGGACGCGTCCCCGGACCGACGGGAAGCCGGCGACGTCGGAGATCTCCTTCTCCGGATACATAGCGGTGATCTGGCCGCCGACCTCTGGCAGCGCGTCTATGACCGCGGTGCTCCAGCCTCGGAACCCCGAGTAGTACGCGGCGTACAGGCCGGTCGGGCCAGCGCCGATGATCGCCAAGTCGACATTGACGTCAGTCATTTGTGACCGCCTCCGGTTCGTCTCCGGGCTTCCACTTGATTCCGCATCCCAGCGATGGTCTGTGCGGTTGGGGCACGGTTTCTCCTGCCAGCGTCTTGCCTATGGCGTCCCGAAGCAGGTCTCCGGTTACCGGTTCGTGGTTACCAGGCGTGGCGTTGTCCAGCGCACCCCGGTACACGAGTTTGCCAGCGGCCGAGTACACGAAGAAGTCCGGGGTACAGGCGGCGCCGAACGCCTTCGCGGCGCTCTGGTCCGCGTCGATCAGATAGGGGAAACGCCAGGATGTGCGCGCCTGCTGCTCTCGCAGTCCCGGTACGTCGTCATCGGGGTATCGCTCGATGTCGTTGGAACAGACGCCAAGGAACACGACGTCTGATGGGGCGAATTCGGCAGCGACGGCGGTGATTCCAGGCTCCACGTGTCTGACGTATGGGCAGTGATTGCACAGGAAGGCGATCACGACTGGGCGGGCCCCGGCCGCGACTCGGAGCGACACCGGCTTGCCGTCTAGGTCGGGGAGGGTCAGGTCTGGTAGCGGAGTACCCAGGGGCGTCATGTTGGATTCTTGGACGGCCATGCTCGGGAGAGTACTGGGTCGGCGCCGCGGCAACGAAACGCGGCATGCAGACGTGGTGAGAGCTTGGCGAGATCGTTGGGCCGATCGGTGTCGTGGCAGCGGCGGTGGCTTCGTGGTTCGTCCGTTCCGATCGTCTGCGCGATGAGGCCGCCTCGCAGCGGGATACCGGCCTTCAGGACGCGATGGCGGCCCTGAGCGCCCAATTGGTGGCCGTCCAGGCCAGGGACGAGGAGACCAGGGCACTGATCAGGGCGTTGACCGCTGCTATGCGGCCGAACGAAGACGACGGGGGCGGCTCGGTGAGCGGCGGTAAAGAGCGACAGCCCCCTGGGTAGGCCGACGTTCTGATGGGGGTCCCCCCACCCGCCGTTGCGCGGCGGGAAGGGGGAGGTGTCTTCCCCGGAAGGGTCAGATGGCTCGGCGGTCACCGCGAGGACGTGGCGCGGGGAGATGGGCGACGGGACCCTGAAACCCGTGCATGTCACGCGGCGAGAACGCTCACTTCCAGCACGGGAACATAGCGAATGTTCGTTTTGTTCGTTTATGGTGTGAAGAGCTTGTCCGCGGAAGCCAGGATGTGTCTGTGTTAGGAGGGGTCATGCCTAGAGTCGCAGCGAGCGGAAAGGCTCACACGTACGTGCCCGACGCTGATCAGGGCGCGATGATCGCCGACTTCGTCCGGGTCCTGAACGAGGCCGGGATGAGTGCCCTGTCGGGGCGCCCTGCCCTCGTGGCTGCAAGTGGTGAGCGGCTGGAGCTGCCCGAGGCGTTGTTTGACGTTCTCCGCCAAGTTGCCGAAGTGCTTTCTAGTGGGATGGGCGTCAACGTTGCGCCCCTGAGCGCCATGCTCACTACGCAGGAAGCAGCCGACTACCTCGGCATCTCCAGGCCCACGTTGGTGCGCATTCTCGAACGAGGTGAGATCCCAATGGAGAAGCCCGGCCGTCATCGCTTCGTTCGGCTCAAGGATCTCGTGGACTACCAGGGTCGGACCAAGGAGCAGCGTCGAGCGGCTCTTGAGGAGATGGTCTCCGACGCCGAGGAAGACGACCTGTACGACAAGACGGATCGTCCGGTACCGGCGACGAGGTGACCCGTGGCGTTCCCGGCCTTCCTCGACACGTGCGTGTTGTTCAGTTCAACACTGAACGACACGCTGTGGAGGATCGCTGAGGAGGCACGCCGCCATTGGAAGGGCTCCTTCTACTACTCAACGGAGCCCGCCCCAACGTCCATAGCGTGGGCCAAGACCTTCGCGGCCTTCGTCTTCGAGAGGACGCCGACCGGTGCGCTCGGACCAGTAGGCGCGGCGATCACTCGAAGCCACTGCCTTCGTCCTCTCGGATGTACGTCACACCGAAGGCCTTGACCTGGCGGTACTCCTGGAGTTTGGTAGCGAGGTCGAAGACGTCGCCCGTGACGAACTGAAAGATGTCGAGGCCGCGGCCAAGGTTGATCCGCCAACCGGTGTCGGTGACGATGGACCTGTCGTGGATCAAGCTGTCGAGCGAGACGTCGAGGGTGATGCCGGCGACAGCGGCTGCCTGTTGGATCTTCAGTAGGGACTCGAGCTGCTTGCGGACCTTGTCCTCGCCCTCAGTGTGCTCCGAGGTAACGAGCTTGACGTTCACCTCGTCGGCGGCGTCCTTCACGGCTGCTATGCCCTCGATCAGCTCCATGAGGTTTCGCGCCTGATGGAACTGGCGGATGTATGGGTCCGTGATCGTGATCTCGGTGGCGCCGGCCAGGTACGGCAGCAGCAGGGACTCGTAGGTGACGCCCCGCTGGTTCTCGTGAAACTCGCGGTGACCCTCGAACAATGGGTCCGGCTTTGGCGCAGTGGGCTCCGGCGCTGCCTGTTCAGTCTCCGTCTCGCCGGGCTGATCGGCTGACGCGTCGTCGGTCCCGCCGACCTCGCGTCGCACCTGGCGGTAATACGTCGGGTACTCGTCCTCTTCGAGTGTCGTCACGGCATGCCACTCGCCAGCCTGGTCGAGGTAGCCAAACTTCACGGGGGCCATGGTTGCGTCCATCCGAAGGATCTGATCCTTGACCCTCTTGCGGCCTTCAATCGCGAACCGCAGGATCTCCTGAAGCTCTACGGGCGTCGCCCCACCGTGAGGGTGGAGAATCTTCATCAGCCCGGAGAAGGTCTTGTGGATGCCGTCGCGGTCGCGTGTGGAGATGTCGGAGGACAACGTGAACTGCTGCTGATAGCGGTCGGAGAAGTCCGAATCCCGCATCGACTTCAGCACCTCAGCGATGTAGTCGACCACGAATCCATAGCCGTCGGAGAACATCTCCCCTCGGATGGTGTCGACTTCCCAGCCGGGGATGTAGTGGTGCAGTCGATCGAGGAATGCTGAGTCGTGGTAGCTGTCAGGCAGTTCATCGAAGAGATCCGAGTGCTTGAGCATGTACGGCACGTTGTGGGAGGTGTTTCCGACGAACACCATCGACGCCTCCGCGCCCAGAGTCTCGACGCCACGCGAGAACGACTTGTTCGCCATGTAGTTCTTCATGATGTCGACGAGCGCCTTGTCGGTGCGCTTCTTCTGGCCCGCGAACTCGTCGAAGGCGACGACATCCCAGTAGCCGACCAGACCGATCCGGCCGTTGGAGTTGTTGACGAAGAGCTTGGGGACGGTGACTTCGCCGCCGGAGATGAGCATGCCGTGGGGTGAGAACTCCGAGAAGATGTGCGACTTGCCTGTGCCCTTCGGGCCGAGTTCGACGAGGTTGTAGTTGCGCTCGACGAACGGGATGAGCCGGACGAGCTGGATCAACTTGGCGCGTCGGCCGAACAGCTCGGGGTTGAAACCGATGGACTGGATCAGCAGATCGATCCACTCATCGGTGGTGAACTCACGGCGCGCTGCGACGTAGCCCTCGAAGTCGAAGTTGGATAGTTGGATCGGCTTGATCGAACCGAGAATCCACGGCACGACCCGAGCGTCTTCACTGTGGAAGTACTCGATGTCGCAGATGCACCACACGCCGCCAACTAGCAGCTTTGGGTGAGCGGTGATCGTGGCCGGTTCGACGAGAACCTGCTTGATTCCGAGGTTGGCGAACTCGGCCTCGTAGACGTCGTCCTTGTCGTTGAGCGTGACGGTGACCTTGTCGATGATCTTGTAGCGGCCACGCTCGCGAATGGTCGACTTCACCAGTTCCGACTGGTTCCGGTGGACGTAGTGATCCGCGAGGATCTGGCGGACGGTGTCGATGCCGGCCTGAATGGTTGCCTCGTCGTCGGATGCTGCGTACTGGCCAAGCAGATACTCCAGCACGTACGACGGCACGATGGCGTTGCCCTTGACGGCCTTGACGAGGTCCTTGCGGACGACGACACCGCCGAAGTGCTGGTTGATCTTCTTGTCGAGGGCGGTCTGCTCAGGCGTCTGGACGGTTGTGCTCTCGTCGGCGGCGTCTTCCGGGAAGTCGTCGTCGATCACTTGCGGATCGGTGTCTTCAGCCATCTCAGCCGCCTTAGAAGTCGAAGTCTGAAGTAAAGGAGCGCTTGAGCGTGTACATCGCTTTGGCGTAAACGCGCCACTGGTTGGTGTTGGGGATGCGCTCCTCGAGGCGGAACTCGACGGCGCGGTTGTTGTAGTCGTTGGATTCCTTGTTGAGCAGCAACTGCACGCGCTGGTAGCGATCCCGCTTCTCGGGCGAGGTGGAGTCGCAGGTCAGCTCGGGCTGGGGGTCGTTGGAGATCAGCGTCTCTCCGACGTAGAGGCCAGCGCGCAGCGTGCGCGGCTGGACTTTATCGCTCGCCGACTCGGACTGGAACAGCTTCACCACAAGCTGGCCAGTTGTGATCTTGTCCGACTCCGGAAGCACCTCGACGTTGACGAGGCGGGTGTCACTCTTGCGCTTCTTGTTGATCGCGAGCACGGGCACGACGACCTCTTGGAGTGTCGCGCCACCGTGGACGAACCGTGATCCACCACCAGTCAGCCTGAGCCGGTGGATCGACTTGGGGATCTGGACCTCGATGTCGCTGTCGAGTTGGAGCTGCACGGAGTTGAACGTGGTGAAGGCGTAGTCGACCTTGAGACCGTGCCCGAGGACGTAGCGCCGATTGGTCACCAAGATGTTGTCGCCCTGCGGCTTCTCAGACAGGAAGAACTGCTCGGGCAGTGCCTCATCCTGGAACAGGAATCCGTGGTCAGCCGTCACGAAGATGTTGGTGGCGTTAGCGTTCGCCGCTTTCTTCACCAGGTCGACCAACTCGCTGAGAGCCTGCTCGGCTGCCTCGAAGACGCGGCGCTCGGTCCCCTGCTTGTCGCCGGTCGCGTCGATCACGTCGTGGTAGACGTATAGGACCCGGTTGTTCTTGAATATCTCGCGACGCTCCTCGGGGCTGAGCGCCTTGAAGTCCTCCGCCTGAATGGCGTTGCCCCCGACGGTCTCAAGGATCTTGCCGCGCGGGCCGGTGCCATTCGTCGGCTGGTCGTCGGCGAGAACGATCTTGGCGTCAGCCGAATGCTTGAGGGTTCGGTGTGGAAGCAGGGCCGCCATGCCCAGTTGCGTGTAACTGGGCAGCACGCCAAGGACAGCATCAAGGTGGGCGTCGAAGCGATCCTCCCGACGGATTCGGGAGCCCAGCTCCTCGGCCACTTCGTAGCGAAGTGCGTCGGAGACGATGACGACCGCCTTCTTGTCGTCCCGGACGAGGCCTTCGACGTAGTGGCGGTAGAACGACCTCTGCGAGCGAAGGATTGCCGACGCCCACCGATCCGCCTCGTCGACCCGCTGCTGCCAGGCGTTGCCCAACTCGTAGATGAACTTGTTTGTGTAGCGCTTCTCCACCTGTTCGCGCAATGGGTCGAGGGGGTGAGGTCCCTCGAAGGCGCGGTGCGCGAAGGTGAACTGCCGGTAGAGCTGGTCTATGCGGAACCAGTCGTTGCGATAGTGGTCCAGCGCGTCATCGAACGACGACATCGTGACGTCGATCGATGCGATCGCCGAAAGCAACTCCGCTGCGGCTCCGATCGCCGTGTAGAGCTGGCGATAACCGTCGATCCACACGCTGCTTTGCCGTGCTCGTACGACGTCGGCAACCTCGCGGGCGGTGACGGTCTGATCGGTGACTGCTCGGGCTAGGTCGCTGATGATCTTCTTGTCGGTCTCCTCGAAGAGGTCGACGGCGACGAGGTCCCTGAAGCTCGCATCCTCGATCGTGGCGGCGTAGTTGAGGTCTTGAGACGCCCGCTTGGCGAGTGTTGCGAGCGCGTCCTGGCTGCGACGGTCGTTGCGGAAGCTGGCGAAGTCGAGCTGGATGTTTTGGAGTCCACCGGGACGATCCGACTTGAAACCCTCGATCGCTTTGCGGAAGATCCAGAGGATGAAGTCGTCGATGCTCGGCGAGGAGGACTCGTAACCGTAGATCGACGCGGCTCCACGCCAGTAGAAGTCGTCGATGCCGTAGTCCGCGAGTGTGCCGTACTTAGTGCCCTGCCCTTTGGAGTTCTCGGTAAGGAGAGTCCGGGTGATCTCTAGCAGGCTGTGCTCCTTCTGGCCGAGCACAACCGCGGACATCTTGGCCCGCAGGCGGGCAGCGTCGTCCTCGGGTGTCAGCAGCGCCTTCAGGCTCTGGACGCGCTTGCCGGCGTTGAAGAACTTCTCGTGACCCTGAACCACCTCATCGATGCCCTCAGCGGTGAGGCCGAGGTCCTGGGCAACGAGAGAACTGCGATCCGCGGTGAAGACCCCATAGGCCAGCTCCAGATCGAGCAGCCAGTTTCCGATGCCCGTGGGCACTTGGCCCGAGCGGTAGACGAGGAACTTGCTGGTGGGTTCGTCGTGCAGGAGTCGGTTCTTGATGGCGTAATCGTCGTTGGCGACGCGGATTGTGGTGACGTCGGGAAGGTCGAGGCCTTCCAGCTCGGTGTCGTACTGTGCCTCCGGGTCGTGCCAGAAGACCACACGGCGGTTCTCGAACCGGCGGAGGAGATGGTCGCGAAGTCCGGTCACCGCAAGTCCTTCCCGTGCGCTTCCAAGGCCTCGATAGCGGCGAGGTCCTCGGCATCAGCGGCAGCCGCAGCGTCACGCTTGCGTTGCTGGTCGAACTCCTCGTACCGGGTATCTGCGAGCGTCTTGGCGACTTCGGCCCGGACCGTCCCGGCGTGGGTAAGCAGTTCGCGCTCGTTGAACTGCAGGAACGCATCGAGGCGTTCGGCCCAGTCAGCCATGGTCATCGCCCGCCGATTCCTCGCCTGTAGTTCGGCGTAGTCGAGGTACATGGTCACGATCAGGTCCAGCTCGGTGATCTCATCAGCGTTCAGGTAGTTCTTCGCGATCGCGACGTCCCACTTGCGGACCACGGTGCCACTCCACGACGTCAGTCCCATGTTCGCCACTTCGGAATCGCTCCGAACACTGATGATCTCGGCTGCGGTATGCCCCGTCACGGCCCACAGCATCTTGTTCTGGACCTTCTTGAAGAACAACTTGGCTTCGTCACTGGTCTTGTCGTAGTCCACGGCGGTGGCGTAGAGATCCCGGACTTTCTGGTAGAAGCGCTTCTCGGATGCGCGGATGTCCCGGATCCGCGCCAACCACTCATCGAAGTAGTCCCATCCATCAGCGGCCTTGAGCTTCGCGTCATCCATGGCGAAGCCCTTGACCAGGTACTCGCGCAACACGCTGGTCGCCCACTGGCGAAACTGGACGGCGCGTGGCGTTGTGACCCGGTAGCCGACCGCGAGCACCATGTCGAGGTTGTAGACGCGGACGTCGCGGCGGACCCTGCGAGAGCCCTCTTGGCGAACCATCAACTCAGAATTGATGGTTCGATCGTCGACCTCTTCATCGGCCAGGACCCGGGCGATCGTCTGCTGCACGTTCTGGACGGACGTGCCGTAAAGCTCAGCGATCTGGGCCTGAGCGAGCCAGACCGTCCCCTCGATGGCGCGCAATTGGAAGTGCGCACCGTCCTCGGCGGTGTAGAGGATGAGCTCGCCGTCAGCCATCGCGCGCCTTGGTATGCCGCTTGCTCTCGTTCCAGTTCTTGTTGTCGTAGTAGATGTCGGCCAGAGCGTCGAACTTGGCGTACCGCCCCTGCGGGTCATGCCAGAAGACGACGCGGCGATCGTCCAGACGCCTGAGCAGGTGGGGGCGGACTGCGGATACTTCACTCATGAATCGCCCCGATCCAGCACCTTGCGGGTGCGCTCTCCTGAACTCGCAGCGCGCAAGATCGTAGTCACTTGCTCACTCGACTTGCTGACTTCACCATCGGCCAGCACTCGGGCAATCGTCGCCTGCACGTTCTGGACGGGCGTGCCGCAATCGATCAGTTCGTCGTCAGTCATCGCGCCCCTCCAGCCCGGGGATCTTCTTCAAGGCAGCGCCGAGCTTGGGATAGTTGGCCTTCACACCGTCGTCGAGGTCAATCGCGACTTGCTGGGATGCGAGCGGATAGAGCACGTCGTGCTCGTACTCGTCCAGCTCCAAGATCACCTTGCGGAGCCGATCTGCTTCCTTCGCCGCCGCAGCCTGCTGGCGCGGTGTGCCGCCGCCTACTGCGAGGCGCTCCTGGTGCTGGAGGTTGGCATCGAGTTTCGCCTTGAACTCGCGTAGGTACTCGTTGAGGACTGTTGATGCGGTGGGCGGCGTGTAGCGGTGCATGTAGATGAGTGCGTTGAACGACCCCTTGGGGCTGGAGAACAGCCAGTAGATCGGGCGCTTCTTGTACCGCTTGACGTGGTCCTTGTAGAAGGACCTCACGAAGTAGTCGCGCATGTCCTTCACACCCAGCGCCTGGGTGACGAATCGCAGGTTTTCCTCGAAGTGTTGTTCACCGAACGCAATACGCAGGAACTCTCGGAACCGCGCCACGATGTCGTCTTCGAACCAGTCGCCGTCCACGATCGGAATCACATTGTCGCTGTCCGGTATGAAGGTCGGGGCCGACACCTTGGAGAGGTAATTCTGGAGCGTCTCGCCTTGACTCGCCAGGATGAGCCCCGGCACATCCAGGCTGTATCGGCCGAACATGCAACCCACGGCGTACGAGACCAGTTCGGAGGCAACGTCTGCACGCTCGAGCCCGACGTACTCCTCGGCCGTCCTTCCCGGTCCGTAACGGAACTGGACGTTCCGGGCTAGCGACACCCGATGCAACGGGACGTCGGCCTCGACTTCTTCAGCGAGGCCATAGGCTTCCGCGACGACCCGGTTGTTCTCGGCCTCACGTTCTGCCTGCTCCCGCGCGACGCCGGCCTGCCCCAGAGACCATTTCAGCATTAGCTCGTCAAGCTTCTCTGTCGCGCCAGCATCGCTGGACACGAGCCACGACGGCGTACCAAAGTTCCATGACGTCTCGAAATCGTCCCAGTCCGCACGCGACACAGATACGAGTTTGGCCACCTGCATGCCATCGAGCAGCAGAGAGTCCGAGGTGCGGCCGGGGGCGGGAGTCGACATGACGGTGCCGAGCTTGAAATGGAGTGCCGGAGCAAGGACCTTGAGGAACTCAGCACCCGTCGACGAGTTGAGAATCGCAAGCAGTGGCTCGATCTGTACGCTCTCAGGCGGGAAAGCCATCGGGGCGGTAGCGTCGAACATGAACCCGTCAGGCACCAATCGACCGGAGAAGCCACCAATGCTCACCCCAGTCCAGGTAAACCCCGGCAGGAAGGCGAACTCGCCGTTGTAGTTGTGGCTCCGGACGCGGCCCGTCGCGGAATCGACATTCTGACGTTGCCGCGCACCGTCGCCCTCCCAGTCGACCACATACTCCTGATTGCCCCACCAGAGCCGGTAATCGCCACCCTTGAGGTATGGAAACCAGCGACGCCCCGTCGCGCCCGAGTCGGTCGCCCAGTCGCCAGCAGACGATGACCCAACCTCGTACCATCTGCGCAGGAATCTGTCATTGTCCCCCGTCGTTAAGCCCTCGCGGGTTGGCACAAACTCACTAAGCGATGAGCTTCGGGAGAAAGCCGCAAGCATTGCTTCGGAGAGCCAATAGGCAATGGGCGCCCCAGGGAGTCCCCGAAGGTCCGACTGGCGCCGCTCGTATCGGTTGAAATCCCAGTCAAGATAGAGTGACTCAATCGTTCCAACGGAACGGACATCTACATGATTCTCGAAGAGTTTGCGATAGGTGGCGCTCTCTTCTCTGGTCGGGGGGGATTTCCGAACCACGAAGCCGACTGAGCCAAAGTCAGACCCAAAAACTCCTCTCCCGAACTGCACGAGCGACTCGATCGCCTGGTCAGAAAGAAGCCAGGTTCGCAGTTTCGCATAGCTCGCGGCCGTCAACCATACTGGCAAGTTGATCATCGCCCAGTAGCCGCGTGATTCCGTGAGCCTGCTTGCGCGCTCCATGAACATCGTCATGAGATCGGATTTGCTAGCCGGGTACGAATCCTTGGCGAACCCTGTTAGCCGCGCGACCATGTTCTTGCTGCCCATGTACGGCGGGTTTGCCACAACCACGGAGTAGCGGGGGGTCAGATACTCCGCCTGTCTGATGGCCTCAGCGGCCCAGTCAAGCGTGTCGGCACTCAGCATGTCGCCAGCAGCGTCAAGCGTCTTAAGATGGCGCGCCAACCTAGTCGACAGTTCTGGGTCCGGTTGAATCAGCGCGCCGTACGTGTCCGCGTCGGCAAACTGATTCCAGAACGCCTCCTCGGCGTGCTTGTCTCCGCCCTTCGTAACGAGGAAGTCCAGCTCGTCCGGGCTGAAGGAGATCGGTTCGATCACGCAGACGTTCGGCTCGACCTGCTTGTTGAAGAAGGTGCGCTGTTTGCCGCGGGCCTTCATCGTGAGCGCGAACGCGGCGAGCGTTCCAGCGCGCGGGTCTATCTCGGTGCCGTAGAGGTTGTGCTTGAGGATCAGGCCAGGGATCTCGGACGGGGCGTAGCCCTCCTCCTCGTAGATCGCGTACAGCAGGTCGAACGCGTAGGTAAGCATGTGACCGGACCCGCAGGCCGGGTCGATGACCTTCAGTTCTTCGGGCATGGTGATCTTGAGGAAGTCGGTCTCCTCATCGACCGGGGCGATGAAATAGTCCATCTGGTCGATCAGCCGCGAAGACGGCCGGTTGAGCATCCAGAGTCGACCGAGGGAGTTCTCCACGAGGTAGCGGACGATCCAGTGCGGGGTGAAGAGCTGGGTGGCGGCGGGGATCTCGTCGGCACCGGCCTTCTTGTTCTTCTTGAAGCCGGCGAAGACCTCGTCCTTGCGCTCGGAGATGTAGAACTGGTAGAGCCAGCCGATCACCTCGACGTCCTGGCACACCTCGGTGGTCAGCACCTTGACGGCTCGGTTGAGCACCGAATCGTCGGCGAGCAGGTTTGCCGGGATCAGCAACTCGGTGAAGTCACCCTCGCGCTCGAACATGAAAGGCATCGAGCGGTTCCAGTGGCGGCAGTAGTCGGCCAGCAGCAGCGCATATGCCTCGCCCTGCGGGTCGCTGCTGCTGCGCGTCCCGTTGAGCAAGGCCGTGACCGTCTCACGGGTCTGCCGACTGACCACGTCCGCGTCGATGACACCACGTTTGGCGCCAGCGAGGATCTCGGGCTGTCCGACCTCAACGCCCGCCTGCGGCGACACCACGCCGACCCCGGTGTAGCCGTTGGCGTCCATGAACCGCAGCGCGATGATCCGGTTGAACCAGGTGTAGGCCACCTTGTCCGCGACAGCGGCACGACCCTTGTCCCCCCCACCCGCATCGGCGACCGCCTTCTCCAGGGCCGCGACCGCCTGCGGCTGCTCGATTCGCTCGGATGATGCCGGTGCCAGCACCGCGGCAATGCGCGCCGTGACCTCGCCAATGAGCGCGGTGCGCGCCCACGTCGCGAAGGACTTCAGCGGTGCGGTTTCCATCAGAGTGAGATTCGCTTTCCGTCGTTCAGGGTCTGGACGAGTGCGGAGCGGAGGGCGCTGAGGTATTTCTCGACGTCCTCTTCGGTCTCGAGGACACCCGAGGCACCCGGAACCGGGATCGTCTTCACCGAGACCGTCCGCTTCGGCGGCGCATCGTCGCCGCCACCGTGCTGCGATGCGGCGAGCGAGTCGAGCAACTCCGGGTAGACCGTGGCCTCGAAGTCAGCTCCGATCTGGAGGATGAGCGCCACATGGCTCTCAGTGGCGACTCGAGACAGCGTCTGGTCAACCGCCTGGACGACGCACTGCTGAGCATCCGGGGTGGCCTTCGTGTAGAAGTCGCTCGCGAGCAGCTCGGCCTTGCGGCTCTCGATCGCGGCGGTGACCGATGCGCGGTTCGTGACGATGATGCCGTCGATCTCGCCGCGAAGGTCATCGGCAGCCTGCTTGAGCTGGGCCATCCTGTTGCCGCGAAAGGCGTTGGGATCGGCGAGCGCGGTCTTGACCGTCTCGTCGCTCCCGCCGGGCAGGTAGCCCAAGTTGCTGCTGTGGTTCGACAGCAGGGCGACTGCCTCGTCGTAGATCACCCGTTGCGGTCCGCTGAGGAACGACTGGATCGGGTCGATCACGTTCTCCTTGGCTTCGAGCAGGTCGTCGCCAAGGTTGAACTCGCTGAGGTACCAGTCATCCGGCTTGCCGACCGACTGCTCCAGCAGAGCGATCGGCCCGCCGAGCTGCTCGACGAACGGGTACTTGGAGCCGGTGACGGTCGCCTTCAGCTCATCGAGCTTGCCCTTGAGCTTGTCGGCGCCGTGGCGCGCCAACTCAAGCGGGTCCTTCGGCGCGTAGCCCTCATCGAAGAAGTCGGTGCAGAACCTGCGGAAGTTGGCGACCTTGCGCTCGTCGAAGGTCTTCTGCGGCGACACGACAGCGTACGAGTGCTTCTTGGTGTTGCGCAGTGCGGTCGCGACCTCGCTGCGCTTCAGGACGTTTCCGTCCATCGCGAGCGTGACCTTCGAGGCGCCGATGAGCGAGGCGATGATGACCTCGATGGAGGCGAGGTTCCAGCCATACGGCTTGACCTGGAAGGTATCGACGACGGTCTTGACGGTGGCCTGCTCGCCGAGTCTCTCCTTGCGGAGGATGAAGGACAGGAGTTCCTCAGCAGGCGAGTTGATCTTCGAGAACGCGTCGGCGTCGAAGAGACCGCTGTCGGGGTTGGCAGCACCGGCAACCTGCTCCTCTCTGTAGGTGACGTCGCCCAGCAACTTCAGATGGGTGTAGGTGCGGCTGATGAGTTCCTGGAGGCCTTCGGTGACCCGGGTCAGGGCTTCCGGCGATGAGGACGTCACGTCGGCGGCATTGATGATGAGTGCGGATCTTCCCACCGCTCGCTGGATGCGCTGGATGAGTTCCTTCTCGCGGTCCAGGTTCTGCACCGCCTTCGAGCGCAGGATCTGATCCTCGATTGCCGAGAGCGACGTGGTCTGCTTGCGCTTGGTGTACTTCTCGGTTTTGATGAGCAGCCGCAGGTCGGACAGAACGCGCACGTCGGGTTCGAGGATGACCCGCAACTCATCCTTGCCGGCGCTGTGCATCCTCGTCTCGTCGAGCGTGTACGGGTAATCTGGCGTGATGAAGTGGACCGACAGCTCACGCTGAGGACCGTGAACCTGGTCATCGAGCTTGAAGCCGAACGGGAAGTCCTGCCCGTTCTTCGCGTAGCGCAACTTGTTCGTCTTCATCACGTCGTTGGAGAGGATCTTGAAGAGTCTTGAACTGACCTCGGAGGCGTCGATGTCGACATTCTTGATCTCTTCCTCGATGACCTGCTCTTCGTTCGTCAGATACTCGTAGACGTTGCCATTGCGTTGGACGTAGGTCTGCGTCTCCAGCAGCGTGAGCGCTTCCCTGACGCCCTCGGAAAGTGCGGGAAGGTCGAGCCCAAAACGGTCGTAGACCAGAACGGTCAGGTTGCGTGGCGTGGCATGGAAGCTCTCGACATATTTCACAAGGAAGAGCGCCTTGAGCAGGCGAACCGCGAGCTCGTTTTCGAGGTTGCGTTCGGCAACGTCGATGGACCGCTGCGAGGCCGACTTCAGTGACGCCCGGATACCGGCGAACATGTGGTCGAAGGTCGCGAGTGTGCCCACCTCGACGTTGCCGATGTCCTTGGCGACTTGCTGGACCACGCCCAGCATCGACCGCTCACCGACCGAGCTGTTGCGACCCTCGAAGACGTTGTGGTCCGAGATGCCCTCGATCGCCGCTTGGAAGAGTGGGAACTGGTAGCTCACGAACGGGTAGGTGCCGACGAAGTGCGCTTCGTCGGTGTAGTTGCGATAGGTCTTCGCGCCATCGACGAAGTCGAACAGGGTCTTGAAGTTCGCCGACTCCCTGGCGTAGATCGACTTCAACGCCGACGCTCCGGCGTCGTTCTTGTCGAGCAGACGCTTGCGGATCACTTCCTCGACGTCGGCGCTGGTGAGCTTCACGCGAGTCTTGAAGCGGGCCTGGATCTTGGAAAAGTCGTTGCCCTGCTGCTTGGTGCGGTCACCGACGACCTTGTCCATGTCCTCCTGCGAGGTGACGAAGATCCATGAACGGCCTTGGCACTTGGTGTTGAGGCTCTCGGCGATTGTCTGGAGGTTGAGCATCAGGTGCGTGTTGGACCCGATGAACTGGCCGACCTCATCGACGAAGAAGTTGAGGCGGTAGCCCTCGGGCTGCCTGTCGAGCCACGCCTTCACCTCATCGGCGAAGTCCTCGATGGACACCGAGTACTCGTTTCGGTACTTGGTCAGGATGTTGGTCGGTGCGCCCTCGGTCTGGCCGCTGACTTCGGCGTAGGCCTTGGCTACATTGGGCTCCTCTAGGACACCCTCCTCGCGACCCTGGGCCCAGTCGCGTCCGGAGATCCGCTTGTAGGCGTCCTTGAAGGCGTCGTACTGACCTCGGCTGTCGAGGTCGCGCTCGAAGCGGGCGACGTGGCCCTGATTGCCGTAGTAGCCACAGCTCTCGTCGAAGACCTTCACGAACACCTTCAACAAGGCGTCCGTCTGGTCCTTGCTGATCAGCGTGGCCTTCTGATCGATGTTGAACAGCAGGCTCTTGGCCGAGATGCGCTCCGCCTTGGTCAGAAGCGCGGGCAGGAACGCGCCGCTGGCCTTGGACCGGAAGCTCTCCGAGACCTTGGCTCGTCCGAACGCCTGCCCTTCGGCATCGCCGAGCAAGTAGGCGAGCATCTTCAACAGGTGGGACTTACCGGAACCGAAGAAACCGGATATCCACACACCGTTGGAGTAGGTGTAGTTCGTGTAGGCCTCCAACAGCAACTCAAGGCCCTTGGCCGCCTCGTTGGTCAGCACGTACTCCTCGACTTCCGTGCCCAGGTGCGTGGTGTCGTCGGCCTTGATCACACCCTCGATTGGGCGCTGAATGTCCTTGGCGAAGATCTCGTTGAGCAGCATCGTCATCACGCTTCCTGTTCCAAGATGTTCTTGGCTCTGTAGTACTGGTCATCCTTCAACCGCCCGAACAGCACCAGCGAGGAGCCGAGGGTGTCGGATTGCTCGTAGCGACCGGGAAAGAACATGAGCATCGGCTTGCCGATCACGACGCTCTGAAGGTTGTTGAGCACGTTGTGGGAGCGGATGTATGGGAACACCTCACCGATCCCGGTGAGGAAGAAGATGTCGAAGGCGCCGTCTCCGATCTTGGCGCGGATCGCAGGCGCGATGTGGAGCTGCGGGTCGAGCATGCCCTGGAGCAGCTCGCGGAAGTCGTCCTTGTCCAGGTCGGGTTCGGACGCGAGCACGCGCTCCCACACACCGCGTTCCTTGAGGATCTCGACCGACAGGTCGTAGAGGTTGACTTCGCGGACGGTGATGCCCTTCTGGCTCAGCCTGTTCTTGATGCGCTTCTTCGCAGCGGCCACGTCCAGGGCCGCTTCGGGCGGATACGGATAGATGAAGAACGGGACCTCGTTGCTCAGCCCCTCCATCTGGAGGAACCGCCTGCCGCTGAGCACGGCGAACAGGTGCTCTTCCTGCTTGGCCAAGTCGATCCCGCTCATCGTGCGGCGCCGCCCGTCGGGAAGAAGCGGAGGTCGCTGGGCGATCGCTTCCGTAGTGCTTCAGAAACGCGGGGCGAGAGGAGACACGGGAGGATCTCTCCGGACGGCGATAGCAGACCCGCCTGACGCAGCATCAGAAGCACGTTGGCGCGGAGTTTCCGCAGAGTGGACTCCGTCAACGCTTCGAGCTCGGGATGCCAGATGGCCTTGAACCGCACAAACGAGTCGAAATCGTCCGGTACCAGGGTGGGCTTGAGCAGGAGGAATCGCTCTCGCACGACTTCTTCGGCGAACTCCCCAACAAGGTCGTAGCGGCGACATGCGGCGGCCCACATCAAGTGGCCGCGCTCGTTCGCCGTTGCGTCGGTCAGAAGCTCGATTTCCCCGTCCGCCAGTTCCGCCAGTCGTTGGACCAGTTCACGGCTTTGCCGCTTCGCTGATGCCACCGTGCGGGCTCGAAGGAGATTGTCCGCGTCGATCGCAGCACGGACACTGGCCCAGTCTCGGCGCTCAAGGAAGAGGGCCGCTGCGACCACCGACTCATTGGAGAATAGGCCGCCAACGCTGAACGCGAGTCGATAGCGCGGCTGGGATGCCGTCAGTTCTCCCACGACGTCGCCTCCTGCCTTCCTGAGCCCCGGTTGTTCAGGATACGGCGGACATCCGACAGAACCCGGGTTCCTGCGACTCGGGGCTGCCGCTGCTGGACGACTGTGCCCGCCTCCGAAGGGAGGCTGGGAGGGGGGCATGCCACTGATCGTGCCGCAACGGCGGCTGCGTTGCGGCCGAACGAAGACGACTGGGGCGGCTCGGCGAGCGGCGGTCCAGAGCGACAGCCCCCTGGGTAGGCCGACGTGCTTGAGGTAGGCCGACGTTCTAATGGGGCTCTTCGGATTCCAGTGGGGACCTGCGGGTTGTGGGTGATTTCTTGCTTCTGGCCGTGTCGTTGGGTGGGGTTGTCGGGGGGGTCGATTAGTATCATACACATGTTCGATGGTGTTGGTTCCTCGCCTCTTGACCCGGCCGCCGGGTCGAGGGTTTTCGCCGCGCCTGTGGCCGACGCGTCTAGCCCCGTGGAGGTGGCTATCGCGCGGGATTCGCGCTCGTGGTGGCTGCGGAATCGACCGGGTTGGGTGGACGCGGGCTGGTGTGACGCGCTCCCCCACCGCTGCGCGGCGGGAGGTACCCCCAATCCGCGCTGCGGTTCGCCAGTTGTTGACTTTGCCGGCGGGTCCGGCCCTGGCGGAGGCGTTGAGCGCTCTTGGGTGGGGGCCGTGCCCAGCGGATCACAGCGGTGAACAAATGCCCGGGGATCCACGTCTTGGGCTTCCCGGTTCACCGTGCGCGTGTCAGGTTGTGCTGTTGGCCGCTTGGGAAGCTGTGGCTTCGTGGGTGTCAGCCCAACAAGCCCATGGCCTGGTGACCGCGGCGGGACCCGAACCAGTCATCGTGCCGTCTGTGGGCGCGGCGCCTGAGATAACTGATCCGGCTCGTGAAGAGATCGCCGCGGCGTTGCATTTGTCCCCTGGTAGCGCGGCGAATCGCATCC
>JAUYJT010000051.1 GCA_030700225.1 Candidatus Nanopelagicales bacterium
GACCTGACCGCCCCCGCCGACACCGGCACGACGAGCAACCTGGAACGACCTGGCAGCGAGGCCAGACGGACGGTCACGCCCACGCGCCCCAGACCAAGCGTCAGTGACTGCGACCGCTCAGCCCGGCCTCATCGGTGGATCGAGGCTAAGGGCTGCAGCCGCGCGTGCGGCTCGGGCTGCCCTGGCACCCAGTGACTCGTCAGAGACGGCCGCGCGTGCCAGCGTCTGCCACGCGCCCGCGCACTCTGCTGCCACCGCGGCTGCTTCTGCAGCTTCGGTTGAGCTGAGGAGCTCGGCAACCTGCGCGCAGCCCTGGGACTGCAACAGCCGAAAGAGTCCCCCGCCGGTTCCTGCCTTGTCGACGAAGACAGGCAGCACCCGTAGTGCCGCCTCCAGTTCTGCGGCGTTCAGCTCGTGCGGCCAGGCTGCGACGTCGTCGGCGAAGGCCTGCACACCGCCCAGCCCCGAACCTGCGCATGTTCGGGGCGGCAGGATGGACAGGTCCACCAGGTCGTCGCCTCCGGTGAGCATGGAGTGGGCGGACGCCGCGAACGCTTCGGCAGCGATTGCTGTCAGGTCCCGGAGGCTGTCTGGCCAGCGGACCGCGAAGGTGGCATGTCTCGTCGGGCTCGGGAATGCGGTCGAGCTGCGAGCCTCGGCAAGCGCTTCGTAGGGCACCTCCTGAATGTCCTCGCGATCGTTGTCAGCAACGAAGGCGGTGTTCGTGGCGTCGTCGTAGCCGATCACGACGATGTCATGTCGGCTCATCTGGAGTCGGACGCGCAGGTAAGGCAGCTTGGCGATGTCTGCCCACACCATGACGGGCCTGCCGTCATCGAGCTCGTCGACGACCCACTGCCACCCGAGGATGGGGTCATCGGACTGCTTGAACTCAACGGCAGCGCCCAGCCTGCCGAGCACATCGAGCTCCAAATTTCCCCCACGGCCCACGAGGTAGACGGGCGGCACCATTCCAGGGACACGGAGGTAACTGAAGCCCAGCCCACCTCCGAGGGCGAAGACCAGGCCTTCCTGGGGCGGGCCGTTCCACCCGAGGCCTGCCCATTCGACCAGGTCGCGCAGCGCGCCCGACCCGCAATGGCCGGCGCTGCGGTGGGGATAGTCCAGCAACACCCTGCTCACGCGGTCAGCTCCGATCCATGGGTGGCTGTTTCATGCCGCACGACCGTGGCTGTTATCAGCGCGACGTTCACGATCGTGTTCTGCATCGGAGGTCCTTCCCGGGAGGTGGGCGAGCGAATTCGCAGGCATGGGTCAATCAGCGGTGGCAGCGCCGCCTGAGTGGAGCCGACGAGATCAGTTCGCTGCGATCTGCACCAGTTCGGCGCGATCGACCTCGAGACCTTCGGTGATCTTCTGCTTGCTTCGCATGAAGTCGCGCGGGCGGTTGACGCAGTCGGCTGCGATCAGCTTCTGCTCACGCAGGTAGAAGCAGGTGAAGTCGCGGTCTTGAGTCGGGTCACCGCTGAGCAGGATCTCGTCGTACCCGGCGCTCAGGCCGGCGATCTGGAGCTTGAGGTCGTACTGGTCGGACCAGAACCACGGCAGCGCGGCGATGGTCTTCTCCTTGCCGCACAACGTCGCCGCCGCGGCTTTTGCCTGCTCGCCGGCGCTGGGCACCGACTCCAACCGGATCCTGCGCCCGTAGCGCGTCATCCAGTGGCTGGTGCAGTCGCCTGCCGCGACGATGTCGGCGTCGCTGGTGCGGGCGTTGTCGTCGATGACGACGCCGTCATCGACGAGAAGGCCTGCGGCCGCAGCTAGCTCGGTGTTGGGCTCGATCCCCACGCCGATGACCACGAGGTCGGCGCGGAGTCGCTCCCCGCCGGCGAGCTGGACCTCACGGACGCGATCCTCGCCGGTCACGGCCTCGACCAGGGCGCCGGTGCGGATCGTGACACCCGCCTCGCGGTGGATCCGCTCGTAGAAGGCTGACACCTCCGGCGCCGTGACCCGCATGAGCACCCGCTCGGCGGCCTCGAGGACGGTGACGTCCAGGCCCAACGCAAGGAGGGACGCTGCGGTCTCCAGGCCGATGTAGCCGCCGCCCACGATCACCGCGTGGCACCCCGGCTGCGCCGACTCCCGGATCTGCTCCACATCGGCAAACGTGCGCAGGTAATGGACGCCCGGGAGATCGGCTCCCGGGACCGGAAGCAGTCGGGCTCGCCCGCCAGTGCAAAGCGCGAGCTTGTCGTAGGACAAGCTGTCGCCATCGGCCATCACGAGCCGGCGCTCTGCTCGCTCGATCGACTCCACGCGGGCATCGAGCAGCTCGACCTCCTGCTTCGCATAATAGTGCGGCTTGCGGATCGCCAGCTCGTCGAGGCCGCTCTTTCCCGACAGGTAGGCCTTCGACAGCGGCGGCCGGTGGTACGGAAGGACCGCCTCGTCGCCAATGAGGACGACTCGCCCGGACCACCCCTGCTGACGCAAGCCCGCCACCACCTGCGCGCCGGCGTGACTGGCTCCGACGACAATCGCGGTCCCCTGCGTCATGCCGGGGTCTTCGGGGTGAGGCGAACCGTGAGCTTACTGATTCCTCGGACGAAGTTGGACTGGACGTACTCCGGCTCGTCGACGACCTCGATCTTCTCGAACCGGGTCAGCAGTTCCTCCCACAGGATCCGCAGCTGCATCTCGGCCAGGCGGTTGCCCATGCATCGATGCACGCCGAAGCCGAACGCGATGTGGTTGCGGGCGTTCTTGCGGTCGATAACGAGTTCGTCAGGACGCTCGAAGACCCGCTCGTCGCGGTTGCCCGAGGCGTACCACATGACGAGTTTGTCGCCCTCACGGATGAACTGTCCGTTGAGAACGGTGTCCTTCTTGGCGATCCGGCGCATGTAAGCCAGGGGGGTCTGCCACCGGATGATCTCCGAGACCATGTTCGGGATGAGGTCGGGGTTCGCCTTCAGCTTCTCGAACTGCTCGGGGAACTGGTTCAGCGCCAGCACGCCGCCACTCATCGAGTTCCGCGTGGTGTCGTTGCCCCCGACGATGAGCAAGGTCAGGTTGCCCAAGAACTCCATCGGACGGTCGATGAGGTCCTTTGTGTCCGCGTTGCTCTGCAGCATCGTGATGAGGTCGAAGCCGGGCTCCTCCCCCGCGGCGAGACGAGCCTTCTTGTCGTGCCACAGCGCGCTGAGACCGCGCGCCATGTCGACGATGCCGCGGAAGACCTCGTCGTTGTCCGAAGGCCCTCCGTTCGCCTGCTCCATCGAGCTCGCCAGGTCCGACCACTCGACGAGCTTGTGTCGCTGCTCGTAAGGGAAGTCGAGCAGCGTGGCGAGCATCCGCGCCGTGAGTTCGATCGAGACCCGTTCAACCCAGTTGAAGGGTTGGTCGAGCGGAAGCTCGTCCAGCACCTCCATGACGCGGGACCGGATCAGGCCTTCCATCTCGCGCAAGTTCTTAGGCGCGACAACTCCCTGCACCGCCGCCCGCTGCAGGTCGTGTCGCGGCGGGTCCATGGCGATGAACATCGCCAGGTCCATGAACCGCGGCGGCTCGCCGATAACGATGAAGGGCTCGGCGGAGAAGGCCTCATGATTCTTGTCGACGGCGATGATGTCGGCATGGCGGGTGACCGACCAGAACGGTCCGAAGGGGCTGTTGGCCTGGTAGTGCACGGGCGCCTCGCTGCGCACCCGCTCGAAGTAGGACTGCCACCGGCCCTGCCGGTACAGAAAGGGATTGCTCAGATCGATGTCGGCGAGCTCAACCTCGTCCACCGGAGGGATCGGCCGCTCGACAAACATCTTTCGACCATCGGTCCGAGTCACCAAGCGACGGGTCTTGTCGTAGAGATGAGCCCCGCGAATCTGCACCTCCATCGGGACGACCGACTTGACCTTCTCACCGATTTCTTCTGCAACGTTGAACATCAACGGTCCACCTTCTCTTCAGTCACATCTGGAACTCGGGCAGGTGGACGGTGAGCCCGTCCCACCTGTCGGTCACGTCCATCTGGCACGAGAGCCGAGAGGTCGGCTGACGCTCAGGGTTCATCGACAACATCTCTTCCTCGACCGGGCGGGACCCACCCACCGTGTCGGCCCACTGTGCGTCGACGACCACGTGGCAGGTGCCGCAGGCGGCCTCGCCACCGCAGTCGCCGTCGATCCCGGGAACCCCGTTGTCCACCGCGACCTGCATGAGTGACTGGCCCTCTTCGAGCGGCGCCTCGTGCTTCTCGCCGTCGTGCGACACGAAAGTGACAGCTGCCATGTTGACCATCTCCTCACTGGAATTGTCTTTTTACTATTGGCCCCGAACCGTTCGGGTGGCTATGGTCACCAAAGTCATAAGGTTGTGATTTTGGGTCAGGGGTTGATGCGTGAGGAACGATGAGGCCGGGGTTCCCCCGTTGGCATTCGTGCAGCTGCTCAACAGCCACGCGCTGGATGCCGGCTCGGTGGCCCGCTTTCGCCGCATCGTCGCCGGTCAGTTCACCTCCGAGATGGAGCTGGTCGAACGCAACGTGCAGGTCCCCGTCCGGTGGTTTCGGAAGGTCTACCCTGACCTGGACAGCGACAGCGGCACCTTGCTCGGCCTCGCCTTCGCCGAACAGGCACAACTGACCTCCTTCGGACCTCTCAGCCTCCCGCTGGTCAGCGCCAGTTCGGTGTCCGAGATCTTCGAATTGCTTGGCTACCTGCCCGTCATCTCAACGGCTCTGCGCCCTCACTTCCACCACAGCGAGCGTGGACTGACAGTGGGACTGAGCGGTCACACCGGCGATCCCGCCCTCGATTGCCTGGTCATCGCGTACGCCGGCTCAGCCCTGCTGCGGCTGGTCGACCTGCTGGCGGGCACCCTCCCCGCAGTGACACTCAACCTGGGCTGGGCGGCACCCCGAGCACAGCCGCGACCCAAAAGCACATTCGGCGCGAGGATAGTTTTCGACTCGCCCGCATCCTTCGTGGACGTCCCCGCCGACATCCTGAACACGCCTTGCCGGTTTCCCGACCCAATGGCCTACCGCCTGGCCATCAACGAGCTGCAGCGCACCCTGGACCGACGCAGCATTCCTGGCAGCTTCACCGAACGTGTGAGGCGCTTGCTCGAGCAAGATCCCGGGCGCCACCGCGGGTGCGAGGTCGCAGACCTGCTCGCCGTGTCCCCCAGCACCATGAAAAGACGACTGCATTCAGAAGGGACGACGTTTCGTGACGTCCGTCAGTCGTTGCTTCGCGAGCGAGCGATCCTGCGACTGCTCGACCGCCCGATGTCGGTCAGCCAGATCGCCGCAGACCTCGGCTACGCAGACCTCACGAACTTCTCACACGCCTTCAAACGCTGGACCGGGCAGTCCCCCAGCGAGTTCCGGCGTGTAGGGGCCCTCGGGCAGGACGAGTGAAGTTGGCCAATGCTAGTAGTTGGTGAGGGCGCCGATGAATTAGCCCGGGGCCATCAGTCGTTGCCGTACTCCTGCTCCATCGGCGGATCGTCGACGACGACCTGGAACGTCTCCGGCAAGTCCGCCTGGTCGAGCAGGTCGACAGCGTGAGCCGCTGAGTCGATGAGCAAGTACCTCGGCATCCTGGTCTTCAAGCTCCTGCCCCACCTCGGCCGGCCGACGCATCCTGAGGCACAGGCGCCAACACGTCGTAAGCCGAACGGCACGCGGAGCGTGCCACAAAGGGAACGACTCCCGGAGATCGCCAAACCCAGACGTCTGGCTCATTCGGCGCGAGACAGCCTCACCGCATGGGGATCGGCTTACGGGATGGCCCGGAGCGCGGGGAAGGCCAAGAACTCCCGTCTTTACAGCGTTAGCGACACATGATCGGTGAGTTCTGCACGTGCTCGTAGACTTCTCAGATGAGTCTCACGCCCGAGCAGACCGAACGCGTCCTCTCGCTGGCCCTCGACCTGGCCCGCGCCGGTGAGACTGAGCAGTTGGAGGAGTTCCTCGACCACGGCGTCCCCGTCAATGCGGTATCCGAGTCGGGCGACTCGTTGCTGATGCTGGCGGCCTACCACGATCGTCCCGACACCGTGAACATGCTGCTCGACCGCGGCGCCGACCCCGACCTGCGCAACGCTCGCGACCAGTCGATCGTCGCTGGTGCCATGTTCAAGGGCGCCGATGAGGTCGTACGCCGACTCGTAGGCGCCGGTGCCGACCTGGACGCCGGCACGCCAACAGCCCGCCAGGCGGCCGAGATGTTCGGTCGTGGCGGGCTGTTGACCTGAGATCGGTCAGGCGGGGGTGTTGTCCGGGTTGGGCTCGGTGTCGTCGATGGCGCCGGCGGCGAGCGCCTCGATCGCCTTGCGGACACCTTCGCCGTAGGCGGGGTCGGCCTGCGTGCAGTTGAAGATGTGCTTCTCGACCGACGTGGCGGACGCTCCGTCGATGGCCCGCGCGGTGTTCTCGAACAGTCGCTGCTGCTCCTCGGCGCTCATCAGGCGGAAGAGGTCGCCGGGCTGTTCGAAGTAGTTGTCATCGTCCTCGCGGAAGTCGAACCGATCGGCGACGGCACCGATGGCCTGGGCCGGGTCGGCGTACGCGGGCTGCTCAGGCCAGCGGCCGAAGTTGTTCGGCTCAATTCCGGGCACCGACCCCTGGTTGCCGTCGACCCGCATCGCGCCGTCGCGGTGGTAGGTGTTCGTCACCTTCGCGGCCCGCGGCTGGTTGACCGGGATCTGGTGGTGGTTGACCCCGACGCGGTACCGGGCCGCGTCGCCGTAGGAGAAGAGCCGGCCCTGGAGCATCTTGTCCGGGCTGAAGGAGATGCCCGGCACCAGGTTGGCGGGGGTGAATGCGGCCTGTTCTACGTCGGCGAAGTAGTTGTCGGGGTTGCGGTTGAGCTCGAACTCGCCCACCTCGATGAGTGGATAGTCCTTCTTCGACCAGACCTTGGTGAGGTCGAAGGGGTGGAAGCGGTAGTTGTCGGCCTCGGCCTCAGGCATCACCTGGATGAAGAACTTCCACTTCGGGAAGTCGCCCTTCTCGATCGACTCGTAAAGGTCGCGCTGGCCGGACTCGCGGTCGCCGGCGACGACAGCGGCAGCGTCCTCGTCGGTGAGGTTCTCGATGCCCTGCTGCGTGCGAAAGTGGAACTTCACCCAGAAACGCTCGCCCGCGGCGTTGATGAAGGAGAACGTGTGCGAGCCGAAGCCGTGCATGTGGCGATAGGACTTCGGGATGCCCCGGTCACTCATCACGATGGTTACCTGGTGCAGCGCCTCGGGCAGGTTGGTCCAGAAACCCCAGTTGTTCTCGGCGTCGCGCAGGTTGGTGCGCGGGTCGCGCTTGACGGCGCGGTTGAGGTCGGGGAACTTCAGCGGGTCGCGGAAGAAGAACACCGGGGTGTTGTTGCCGACGACGTCCCAGTTGCCCTCCTCGGTGTAGAAGCGCAGCGCGAAGCCGCGAATGTCGCGCTCGGCGTCGGCGGCACCGCGCTCACCGGCGACGGTGGAGAACCGGGCGAACATCTCGCACTCGTTGCCGACCTTGTTGAAGATTGCGGCCTTCGTGTACCTCGAGATGTCCTGGGTGACCCTGAACGTCCCGAAGGCGCCCGAGCCCTTCGCGTGCATCCGACGCTCCGGGATGACCTCACGGTCGAAGTGCGCCAGTTTCTCGAGGAACCACAAGTCCTGCAGCAGCATCGGACCGCGCGCCCCGGCAGTCAGGCTGTTCTGGTTCTCAGCGACCGGTGCACCGGCCGCGGTGGTGATCGGGTCAGT
>JAUYJT010000052.1 GCA_030700225.1 Candidatus Nanopelagicales bacterium
GTCGGCATCAACGTGATCTTCTACTACTCAAACACGATCTGGTCATCCGTCGGCCTGGGTGAGAGCGAGGCGTTCCTGATCACGCTCATCACCAACACGACGAATGTGGTGGTCACCTTCGTCGCGATAGCTCTCGTTGACAAGATCGGCCGCAAGCCATTGCTGTTGATCGGCTCGGTGGGGATGGCGGTGAGTCTCGCGGCGATGGCCGTTATCTTCGCAACTGGTCCCACATGCACCCAGGCGATTCTTGGGACTGTGTCGGGGTGCGATGAAGCCTCAGAAATCGGTGAGATCTATCTGCCAGGTATCGCTGGACCGGCGGCCGTGGTCTTCGCGAACCTGTATGTGGTGTTCTTCGGCGTCGCCTGGGGCCCGGTCGTCTGGGTCCTGCTGGGCGAGATGTTCCCCAACCGGCTGAGGGCAGCGGCTCTCGGAGTGGCGGCAGCCGCCCAGTGGATTGCCAACTTCATCGTGAGCGAGACGTTCCCGACGTTGGCTGAGCGCGGGCTGGGGTTCGCGTATGGCATCTACACTGTGATGGCGGTCTTGTCCTTCTTCTTCGTGGTGAAGTTCATCAAGGAGACGAAGGGCAAGTCCCTGGAGTCGATGACAGGCTGAAGCGAGGTGCCCGCAGCCACCTCCGGGGTTCCCGGCGGTGGCTGTGGTGTTGTGTCAAACGCGGCATAGACCCCCGGCTCCACCGGGTCGCGTAGGCTCGCGCCATGAGCGTTCACCGCGTCATGGGGATTGAGACTGAGTACGGCATCTCGGTTCCAGGGCAGCCCCACGCGAACGCCATGCTTTCGTCCTCGCAGATCGTCAACGCGTACGCGGCCAGTGCCCTGGGGGATCTGCGATGCCGTCCAAGGTGGGACTACGACGAGGAGAGTCCGTTGCGGGACGCGCGCGGTTTCGACCTGACTCGGGCTGAGGCGGATCCTGGCCAACTGACCGACGAGGACATGGGCCTTGCCAACGTCATCCTGACGAATGGCGCGCGTCTGTATGTGGATCACGCGCATCCTGAGTACTCCACGCCGGAAGTGACAAATCCCCGGGACGCGGTTGTCTGGGACAAGGCGGGGGAGCGGATCATGGAACGCGCCGCCAAACTGGCCTCCGCGATTCCCCACGTGGCGCCTATCCAGTTGTACAAGAACAACACCGACAACAAGGGCGTCTCCTACGGGTGCCACGAGAACTACCTGATGTCGCGGCGGACGCCGTTCGCTGACGTCGTCACAGTCCTGATCCCATTCTTCGTCTCAAGGCAAGTCATCGCGGGAAGCGGCCGGGTTGGCTTGGGCCAGGACGGGCGCGGCGACGGGTTCCAGCTCAGCCAGCGGGCCGACTTCTTTGAGGTTGAAGTGGGCCTGGAGACGACAGTCAAGCGCCCGATAATCAATACCCGGGACGAACCGCACGCGGACCCCGAAGAGTACCGCCGCCTGCACGTGATAGTCGGCGACGCGAATCTCTCCGAAACCGTCACGTATCTGAAGCTTGGCACCACTGCCCTTGTGCTGTCGATGCTCGAAGCTGGCGAAGTCGATGCGGGACTCATGCCGGTGGATCCGGTCGCTGAGATGCACGCGGTATCGCACGACCCGGGATTGGCACATCGGATTCAGCTCAGGGACGGTCGCGGCGTGACAGCGCTGGAACTGCAGATGGAGTTCCACGATCGCGCGGCCAAGCATGTCGCTGAGAGGCTTGGCAGTTCGGTCGACCAGATGACCAGCGACGTGTTGGACAGATGGATCAGCGTCCTTGACCAGTTACGCTCTGACACGTTGGGCCTGGCCGACACGCTGGACTGGGTCGCGAAGAAGAAGCTGCTCGACGGTTACCGAGCCCGCGATGGTCTGGACTGGTCAGCTGACGTGCTTCAGCTTGTGGATCTGCAGTACTCGGACGTGCGATCCGACCGGGGCCTGGCGAACCGGCTCGCTTCCCGTGGGCGCCTGACCCGGTTGACCACCGATGAGGAAGTCACACGCGCGATCACCAGTCCGCCGGAGGACACCCGGGCGTGGTTCCGTGGGGAATGTGTACGTAGATTTGGCGCTGAAGTCTCGGCCGCGTCGTGGGATTCGGTCATCTTCGACATCGCCGGTCGGCAATCGTTGCAAAGAGTTCCCACTCTCGATCCTCTGCGGGGAACGAAGGCCCACGTGGCTTCGCTGATCGACCGCGCTCGGTCGGCGGATGAGCTCGTGGCACTGCTCGCGTCGGATCACTGAACCCGGCGGGAAATGCAGATTCAGGACCTCGCACGGTACTAGGGTCCGAACAAGAGCATGCGCGCGGTTGGAGGAGCGAGTGGCCACTCATGAACGGCCCCAGTCCGGCAAGTCATCCCGGGCAGAAGACGAGGATGTCCCCGCCGTGGCCCCCTCGCCGGATGCCGCTGAGCGCAAGGAAGCCATCGACAGCGACATCGACGCGATCCTGGACGAGATCGATGAGGTCCTAGAAGTCAACGCCGAGGAGTTCGTCAGGGGATTCGTCCAGAAGGGTGGTCAGTAGCAAGTGATCGGACCAACGCGTGGTGGGCTGCCCGCCTCCTTCATGGCCCAGGACTCGGCGTCATTCGCCGATTTCGTCACGAAGGTGAGCCAGCGGGCTGAATCGCCAGCCGTCGCTTCGGTGGCGACAGGTGAGCTCGCGCCGACTGCCACGACCATAGTCGCGTTGACGCACGATTCGGGGGCGGTGATGGCTGGCGATCGGCGCGCGACTATGGGCAACGTGATCGCGCAGCGGGACATCGAGAAGGTGTTCCCGGCCGATGACCACCTCGCGGTTGGCGTAGCTGGAAGCGCCGGAATTGCCGTGGAGCTAGTGCGGCTGTTCCAGGTCGAATTGGAGCACTACGAGAAGATCGAGGGCGCTCAGCTGTCGGTCGACGGCAAGGCCACGAGGCTGGCGACGCTGTTGCGGGGCAACCTGGGGCTGGCGATGCAGGGCCTGGCAGCGGTTCCGCTGCTCGCGGGGTTCGACAAGATCGCGGGAAGGGGCCGGATCTTCTCCTATGACGTCACAGGGGGCAGGTACGAGGAGCACGAGTACCACGCCATCGGCTCCGGGGCCTTCTTCGCTCGCGGATCACTGAAGAAGCTTCACCGGCGCGGCCTGACGGAAGACCAAGCGGTCTCCGTCGTCCTACAGGCGATGTATGACGCGGCCGACGACGACTCGGCGACGGGTGGACCGGACCTGTCAAGGCGCATCTTCCCCGCAGTGGCTGTGATCGATGAGCAGGGCTTCCGGCGGGTTGACGAATCCCGCCTATCCGATGCGGTCAATGCGATTGTGGCGGGGCGCATGGAGCGGCCTGATGGCCCGCTGGCGATGTCGGAGGGTGAATGATGTCCATTCCCTTTTATGTATCGCCCGAACAGATCATCAAGGACAAGGCGGACTTCGCGCGCAAGGGGATCGCTCGGGGCCGCAGCGTCGTTGTCATGCAGTACATCGACGGGATCGTGATGGTCGCCGAGAACCCCTCGAAGGCGCTGCACAAGATCTCGGAAATCTACGATCGAATCGGTTTCGCCGCGGTCGGCAAGTACAACGAGTTCGAGAGCCTGCGCGTGGCTGGCATCCGCCTGGCAGATCTACGCGGGTACTCGTATGACCGCAGCGACGTCACGTGCCGAAGCCTGGCGAACGCCTACGCCACGACGCTGGGAACGATCTTCACCGAGGCGCAGAAGCCGTACGAGGTCGAGATCGTTGTGGCAGAAGTTGGTGATGAGGTCTCGGGCGATGAGATGTACAGATTGACGTTTGACGGATCCGTCGCCGATGAGCACGGAGTTGTGGCGATGGGCGGTTCCGCTGAGCAAATCGGCTCCGCGCTGCATGAGGCTTGGCGCGATGGCCTGTCCCTCGCTGAGGCTGTGAAGATGTGCGTGTCGAACCTCGCCATCGGTGAGGAGAAGCTGACTCCCGCTCAGCTAGAAGTCGCGGTGCTGGATCGGAACCGCCCGCGAAGGAAGTTCCGGCGTGTTACTCCCGACGAACTGTCGCGTTTGCTGGGCGACGGCAGGAAGTGACTCGGCATGGACCGGCGAATCTTCGGTCTGGAAACCGAATTCGGGGTCACGTGCGTGTTCAATGGGCAGCGTCGCCTGAGCCCCGATGAAGTAGCGCGCTACCTGTTTCGGCGGGTCGTTTCCTGGGGCCGAAGCAGCAATGTGTTCTTGCGCAACGGTTCGAGGCTGTATCTGGACGTGGGCAGCCACCCGGAGTACGCGACTGCCGAATGCGATGACATTCGCGATGCTGTCGTGCATGACCGAGCGGGGGAGCGGATACTCGAAGGACTGGTTGTCGACGCCGAACGACGGCTGCGGGAGGAAGGCGTTGCAGGAGACATCTTCCTGTTCAAGAACAACACAGATTCCGCCGGAAACTCATACGGGTGCCACGAGAACTACCTGGTCTCCCGCGTGGGGGAGTTTGGCCGGTTGGCGGACGCGTTGCTGCCGTTCCTGATCTCCCGGCAGATCGTGGTCGGCGCCGGGAAGGTGCTTCAGACTCCTCGCGGAGCCGTGTATTGCGTCAGCCAGCGGGCCGAACACATCTGGGAAGGTGTGTCGAGCGCGACGACGAGATCCCGTCCCATCATCAACACCCGCGACGAACCGCACGCTGATGCCGAACGGTTCAGGCGCCTCCACGTGATCGTCGGAGACTCCAACATGAGCGAGACGACGACCATGCTCAAGCTCGGGGCCGTGGACTTGGTGCTTCGGATGCTGGAGTCGGGCGGATCCGTGCGCGACATGACCCTGGAGAATCCGATCCGGGCGATCCGGGAAATCAGCCACGACGTCACCGGCAAGCGCACTGTGCGACTGGCTAATGGTCACCAGATGTCCGCTGTTGACATCCAGTGGGAGTACTACGGGCGTGTTCAGTCCTTCGCGGAGCGGTCCGGACTGGACGATGACGTGGTTCATCGGCGCGTGCTGGACCTGTGGCGTCGGACCCTCACGGCGGTCGAGACGCAGGACTACCAGATGGTCGCTGGAGAGATCGACTGGATGATCAAGTGGAATCTGCTGGAGAGATACATGGCGAAACACGGATTGGGCCTGAGTAGCCCTCGTGTCGCCCAGATCGACTTGGCGTACCACGACATCTGCCGCGACCGGGGGCTGCACTACTTGCTCACACGGCGCGGTGTCGCCGCGACCATCGCGACGGACGCCCAGGTGTTCGAGGCGAAATCTATCCCTCCTCAAACCACTCGGGCGAAGCTGCGCGGTGACTTCATCCGCGCCGCGCAGGAGCGGCGGCGCGATTACACCGTCGACTGGGTTCACTTGAAGTTGAACGACCAGGCGCAGCGAACCGTCCTGTGCAAGGACCCGTTCAGGTCGGTTGACGAGCGGGTGGAACGGCTCATCGAAAGCATGTGAGTCGGCGGACTCAACCCAGCGGTTGAGGTCGCGGCTCTTCCCGGTATGTTGCGACAATGCGAATTCGAAGTCTGGTCATTCCCTTCGCGGCAGCCGCTCTGGTGCTCGCGGCCTGCTCTTCTCAGGGCGAACCCTCCGCGCCGTCGCCCAATGCGGAGCCGCCAAGCGCTCAGGGGTTCAACTGTTCATTCAATGAGACCAAGGACGGAGTCACAGCTGTTCAGGAGCCCGGACAGGCGCCGGAGCTTACCGTCAGCAGCGACGCGAAGGTCCCGAAAGACCTAGTCGTAGTGCCGCTTTGCGAGGGCGAAGGCACGGCGTCCAAACCTAGCGACATGGTCACCGTCGACTACATCGGCGTGGGGTACAAGACGCAACAGGTTTTCGACTCCTCGTTGGAGCGCGGTGAGCCAGCGACCTTCCCTCTTCAGGGCGTCATCGAGGGGTGGACCCGTGGGGTGTCGGGAGTCAAGCCCGGGGGAGCGGTGCTACTGCTCGTCCCCTCAGAGCTGGCATATCGGGAACGGGGCAACCCACCCGTGATTCTTCAGAACGAGGCTCTGGCATTCATCGTTGAGGTCCTCGCGGTAAACCCGTCTGAGTAGCCCGGCGGAAGATCACAACGCCACTACCGGGCGTGTTAGTGCGCCTACGTAGGGCAATTGTGGGCACTCTGGACACGTCAATTCATGTCCGGTTCAGGTCGCTTTGCACGGATGTGTCCGCCCCGACTAGTACGAAGCGGACTTCTCTCGCCGTGCATCAGTGCGCGATGAGCGCGATGCTTGCCATGTGCGACAAGTTGTTAGTCAGCGACGTGGTTAGCGAGGTGGCCGCTATGACAACTATCAAGGCCACGTGTCCGTCCTGTGGCGATATTGACCTGAAGCCGCGAGACATTCACGTAACAGTTGCCCAGGCGGCCGGATGGGCCACCTACAGCTTCCGCTGTCCGGCGTGCGATGACCAGATCAGCAAGAGCGCTGACGACGAGGTAGTGGCGCTCCTGAAGGGTGCCGGTGTGGTCGTCGAGAGGATCCACGTTCCCTCAGAGGCACTCGAAGCGCACTACGGGGCCCCGATCGGTCCCGATGACCTCATCGATTTCGCACTCACCATGGGAATGACGGACCAACTCGTCCAGGTGCTCCGGCAGGAAGCCTCGGCGGGTCGCTGACTCCCTGGCGAAGCCGGTCGCCTGGCCGCCGTGAGCCTGAGTCCGGTGGCCGCGACTTGTGGTCTAGGCTCTGCGGTTATGGGCCGAGCGGTAGGTGTGATCATCAATCCGGAATCGGGCAGAGGGAAGGGGGGCAGGACCGCGCCTGAGCTTGGGGCTGAACTGCATCGCAGGGGGATCGATGCCGCGCTTCTGGTGGCAGGAAGCGCAACGGAGGCTCTGGTGATGGCCAGGAAGGCCGTGGCGGATGGCGTTGACGCGATCGTGGCGGCGGGCGGCGACGGAACTGTCAACCTTGGGTTGCAGGCGGTCGCCGGTACCGACACGCCACTTGGGATCATCCCACTGGGGACTGGTAACGATAACGCGCGCCTTCTGGGGATTCCCCTAGACGATCTGAAGGCGGCCATCGACATCATCGCCGACTTCAAGGTCGCTTCCGTAGATGTGGCCCACCTGAGCACCGACTCCGGCGAGGAAAGATGGTTCTTGGGAGTCATGTCCAGCGGCTTCGACTCGTGCGTCAACGAGCGCGCCAACGAGATGACTTGGCCCAAAGGCGAGGCCCGCTACCTGCGTGGGATCTTGGCCGAGCTGAGAACCTTCAAGCCCGTGCCGTACCACGTGGTGCTGGACGGTGAGGAGCTCAACGACAAGGGAATGCTCGTGGCCGTCGGCAACGGCGAGTCGTACGGTGGCGGAATGAAGGTGTGCGCGGGGGCGCGGATCGATGACGGACTCCTCACCGTGACGTGGCTTCATCGGCTGCGCAAGCTGGAGTTCCTGACGGTCTTCCCACGTGTCTACAAGGGAACCCACATCACGCATCCGAGCGTCACTCAGCACCTGGCGCGGAAGGTGCGCCTGGAAGCGCCCAACCAGATCGCCTACGCCGACGGGGAGCGGGTGGGCCCGCTGCCGGTTGACGTCGAGGTGCATCCGAACGGGCTGCGCGTTATTACGCCGCAGGGTTTGGTTCACGCGCCCTAGACTTCGGTAGTGCCAACCCCCGCGGATCGCCACGCGGCTGCCAAACGGCGGCAGCAGCGCGCGCGGCTCGGCTGGGAATCATTCGAGCGGCTCTACGACTTCCCGCTGGATCCGTTTCAGGTGGGCGCCTGTGACGTGTTGTCGGCGGGGCGCAGTGTGCTGGTGGCGGCCCCGACGGGCTCAGGCAAGACCGTCGTCGGAGAGTACGCGGTGCATCTGGCGCTCGAGTGCGGCAGGCGGTGCTTCTACACAACTCCGATCAAGGCCTTGTCGAACCAGAAGTATGGTGATCTGACGCGTCGCTACGGCGCGGAACGCGTGGGCTTGCTGACTGGGGACAACAGCATCAACGGCGATGCCGCCGTAGTCGTCATGACGACCGAAGTACTGCGGAACATGATCTACTCAAGCCCCGAGTCGCTGGATGACTTGGCTCATGTGGTGTTGGACGAGGTTCACTACCTCGCCGATCGATCCAGGGGAGCCGTCTGGGAGGAAGTGCTCATCCATCTGCCCGAGCGCATCCTGGTGACCGCGCTGTCGGCAACCGTGAGCAACGCCGAGGAGTTTGGGCACTGGCTGGGTACGGTGCGCGGCGCAACAGACGTAATCGTCGAGGAACATCGACCGGTGCCGCTGTGGCAGCACGTTCTCGTCGGCCAACACCTCCATGACCTGTTCGTCGAAGACGCCCAGAAGGTCAACCCGGAACTTCTCGAGCGCGCGCGCGCGGACATCCGCCGACAGCCGCGTGACCGTAGGCATCGTGCGGGCTCGCGGGGGTACAGGGCTGGGGGGCGGCCGTCTCGCGCTGGTGTCGTCAGGCGGCTCGATGCCGCGAGCCTTCTGCCCGCTATCTACTTCATCTTTAGTCGCAAGGGCTGCGATGCGGCCGTGGACCAGTGCCTGGCGGCGGGCGTCGCGCTCACGAACCAGCGAGAGCGGAGCGAGATCCTGGCAGAGGCGGAAGGAAGCTGCGCGTACCTACCCGACGAGGATCGAGTCGCGCTGGACTACGACCATTGGCTGCGGGCGTTGGAACGAGGCGTGGCGGCACACCATGCGGGGCTTGTGCCGGTGTTCAAGGAAGTCGTTGAGCGGCTGTTCCAAAGAGGTCTGGTCAGGTGCGTGTTCGCGACCGAAACGTTGGCGCTCGGCATCAACATGCCAGCGCGCTCGGTCGTCCTTGAGCACCTAGTCAAGTGGAACGGTGAAGCTCACGTCGAGCTAACTCCCGGTGAATACACACAGCTGACCGGTCGTGCGGGCAGGCGTGGCATCGACGTCGAGGGGCATGCGACGGTGGTCTGGCACGACGGGCTCGACCCCGTCGGCCTTTCGGGCCTCGCGAGCACACGGACCTATCCGTTGAGGTCGAGCTTCCGTCCGTCGTACAACATGGCCGTGAACCTAGTAGCGGCCACTGGAAGGGAGCGCGCCGCAGGGCTGCTGTGCAGTTCCTTCGCCCAGTATCAGGCGGACGCTTCCGTCGTGGGCCTCAGCGCGGAGATTCGTCGCAACGAGGACGCGATGGCCGGCTTCGCCGAAGCGATGCGGTGCGACCTCGGGAGCTTCGACGAATACGCGGCGTTGCGCGAACAAGTCCGCGCCATCGAACGTGACAGCGCTCGGCGGGGCCGGGCCCGCAGACGTCTCGACGTCGTGGAAGCTCTTGGCAAGCTCAGGGTTGGGGACGTCGTCATCATCGGTAGGGGCCGCCGGTCCGGTCCAGCGGCTGTGGTCGCGCCTTCACACGACACCGCCGAGAGCCCGCAGCCGCTGGTGGTCGACCTGGGTCGCCGGGCCCGCCGAATCTCGGAGGCCGACTTTCCCGCAGGGCTAACGGTGGTCGGGCGGATCAAGGTGCCGAAGGACTTCTCGAGTCGGTCAGCGACAAGTCGCAAGCAGGTGGCCGAAGAGCTGAAGGACTTGCCTCGGGATGTTGCCCATGCGAAGCCGATCGTGGTTCACGAAGCGGAGTCGGAGGTAGCTGAGCTGCGAAGTCGCCTTCGTGCTCACGCTTGCCACAAGTGCCCTGACCGGGAGGCCCACGCGCGCTGGGGGGAGCGTTACCACCGCATGGCCAAGCGCACCGACGGGCTCAGGCGGCAGGTGGCTGGCCGAACGGGGACCATCGCGAAGCAGTTCGAACGGATCTGCGACATCCTCGGCTCGCTGGGATACCTCGCTGAAGTGAATGGGCAAACAGTCACGACTGCTAGCGGGCAGCAGTTGGGGCGGATCTACGCGGACACCGATCTGGTGATCGCTGAATGTCTGCGTAGCGGCGCTTGGGAGGATCTGGCCGCGGCTGACCTCGCGGCCGTGTGCGCGGCTCTGCTGTATGAGGGCCGGGGGCGCGAGAATCAACCGCGATTGCCCTCCGGTGCGGTCCGCGCCGCGATTGAGGATCTCCTGCGAACCTGGGACCGCGTACGGGAACTGGAGGCAGCACACGGTTTGTCGACGCTGCCGGAACCTGACCTCGGACTGTGCTGGGCGATGCGAAGCTGGGCAAGCGGAATGACCCTGGAACGGGTTCTGTGGGAGTCGGAACTGGCGGCAGGGGACTTCGTCAGATGGGCTAAGCAAGTGATCGACCTGCTACGCCAGGTCTGCCTCGCCGCGCCTGAATCCAAAGTCGGCGCCACTGCGGGAAGCGCGGCCGCGCTGGTAGACCGCGGCGTCGTGTCGTATACCGGCGTCTACGGCTGAGGCTCGCCCTCCTCGTCGACCAGCGGCACGAACCGGACGTCGAGCAGCGGCCGTTCGGAGTATCCCCGCTCCACCCGTTCGGTCAGGATCAAGGTCTGGCGCCACTGGCCGACCGGGGCGATTAGCCGACCACCCCGCCGGGGTGGATCGGGTTCGGCCAATTGCGCTACAAGTGCGGGGGGAAGGGTGGCGCAGGCCGCCGTCACGATGATGGCGTCATAGGGTGCTGACTCCGGCCAGCCGAGCGATCCATCTCCTACGCGCAAGTGAACGTTGTCCAGTCCCAGCTCAGCTAGTACACGGCCCGCGCGTTCGGACAGTTCTGGCCTGATCTCGACCGACCACACTTCTCGCGCGACGTTCGCGAGAATCGCGCACTGATACCCCGATCCGGTCCCGACTTCCAATACACGCGAGTCTGGGGTCAGTTGTAGCTCCTGAGTCATGTAGGCGACTACGTACGGCTGCGAAATTGTCTGCCCGGATCCGATTGGCAGAGGCGAGTCGGCCCAGGCGTGCCGTCGCAGATCCTCTGGCACGAATCTGTCGCGCGGAACGGCCTCGACAGCAGCGAGCACGCGCGGATCGTTGATCCCAGCGCTGCGAAGACTCTCTACGAGGGCGTTTCTATCCATACTTCATCATGACCCCGCCCGCGGCGGGTTCGCGCGGCGATACGCGGTGACGATGCTGGTCGGCACTAGCGTGATCGCGTGGACTTCGACTTCGTTGGCCGATTGGCCCGGGTGGCGGCAGAGGCGCGCGAGCAGGGCCGCGACGCGGTGCTTGTCGCGCCTGGATCGGACTTGCGCTACCTATCCGGGTACGAGCTTGAGCAGATGGAACGGCTCACTTGCCTAGCTGTCAGGGCTGTCGGTGATCCGTTCTTGGTTGTGCCCGACCTGGAGGAGTCGGCGGCAAGGGCGGCCCTGACGGGCGAACTGGACATTGACGTTATCCCGTTTGGCGAGACAGACGACCCGTACTCGATCGTCGCCAGTCACCTGGGTCAAGCCTCCGCCGTCGCGCTGGACAATCAGATGTGGGCGGAGAAGGTGCTCAGGTTCAGGGAGGCGATGCCGGGAACCCAGCAGGTGCTCGCCGGATCCATCATGGGACCTTTGCGCGCGGCCAAGAGTGAAGCGGAGATCGCAGCGCTCATGGAGGCCGGCGCGGCGATTGACTCGGTACATGCCAGGACGGCGGGATTCTTGCGTCCCGGGCGGACCGAGCGCGAAGTCGGCGCCGACATCGCGGCGGCCATCATCGACGCGGGGCACGTCCATGTGGACTTCGTCATTGTCGGCTCCGGCCCGAACGGCGCCAGCCCGCATCATGAGGTCAGCGACAGGGTTATCGGGCGCCACGAGCCAGTAGTAGTCGACATCGGCGGGATGATGCGTTCGGGATATCGCAGCGACTCGACTCGGATGTACTGCATTGGTTATCCGCCAGCCGAATTCGTGGACTACTACGACGTGCTCAAGCATGCCCAAGCGACCGCTGTCGCCGCAGTGAGACCTGGGATGACGTGCGAGTCACTCGACGCGGTTGCCCGCGACCTGATATCCGGGGCGGGATTCGGTAAGTATTTCATCCACCGCACTGGTCACGGGATCGGACTCGACACTCACGAGGACCCCTACATCGTCGCCAGCAACACGCATCGGTTGGTGCAGGGCAACGCGTTCTCCATAGAGCCCGGCATCTACCTAGCAGGCCGCCACGGCGCGCGGATAGAGGACATCGTCGTGTGCGGAACAGAGCGTGCGATCCTGGTCAACAACATTCCAAGGGACCTAGTGGTAATCGACTAGCACGCACGTCCGGAGCAACCATGAACAGTGTCCGTCGCCAATTTCCTACCGCGGAGGCAGAAGCACTGCTCGACCTGACGCGGGAGATAGCCAACTCAGAGCTTCGAACCGTCGCGGACGAATACGAAGAGGCGGGCCGGTTTCCCCGGGACGCGTTTCGCCTGCTGGGCAAGTCGGGACTGCTGTCCTTGCCCTACCCGGAAGAGCATGGCGGCGGTGGGCAGCCGTTCGAGGTCTACCTACAGGTGCTGGAGGAGTTGGCGGCGGCGTGGTTGACCATCGGAGTTGGCGTCAGCGTCCATGTCCTGTCGTGCCATCCGGTGGCCATGTTCGGCACTCACGAGCAGCGGGATCGCTGGCTTGGCGAAATGCTCGGCGGCGACCTGCTTGGCGCGTATTGCCTCAGTGAGCGCCAGTCTGGATCCGACGCGGCCGCGCTGGAGACCAGAGCAGTCCGGGAGGACGCGGGCTACCGCGTCAACGGTGCGAAGGCTTGGATCACGCATGGGGGAGTTGCCGACTACTACAACCTGATGGTCCGCACCGGTGGTCCGGGACCAGGGGGAATCTCCTGTCTCCTCGCGGATTCGGGCACGCTCGGCCTGTCGGCGGCCGCGCCGGAGCGGAAGATGGGGATGAACGGTTCCCCGACCGCCGAGATCCTGCTGGACGATGCCCTAGTGCCAGCCGATCGGCTAATCGGTGATGAGGGTGAGGGTTTCCGCATCGCCATGGCCGCCCTCGACAGTGGACGGCTTGGGATCGCGGCGTGCGCGGTCGGCCTAGCCCAGGCCGCCTTGGACTCGGCTGTGGATTACGCGAAGCAGAGGCGCCAGTTCGGCAAGTCGATCGCTGCGTTCCAGGGTCTTGCGTTCCTGATGGCGGACATGGCGGCCAAGGTCGCCAGCGGCCGCGCCCTGTACCTGGATGCGGCGCGCCGTAAGGATGCCGGACTGCCGTTCGGGTCGCAGGCCGCCATCGCGAAGCTCGTGGCCACAGACGCGGCGATGTCGGTAACAACCGATGCTGTCCAGATCCTCGGCGGGGCCGGATACTGCAGAGACTTCCCGGTGGAGCGGTACATGCGCGAGGCCAAGGTCCTGCAGATAGTCGAAGGAACGAATCAGGTCCAGCGCATCGTCATAGCGCGCGAACTGCTGGCGTGACATCGTGGATCCTCATGTGAGCCTGCGATGGCTCGCGGCCGTCGGGGCCGGGGTGGCCATGGCGTTGGCGTTCCCGCCGATCGGGCTGTGGCCCATGGCCCCGATCGGCGTGGCTGCCTTGACATGGGCGGTGGCGGGACGAAGGGGGCTGGTCGGATTCGGCCTCGGATTCGCATCTGGGTTGACGTTCTTCCTTGTGCTGATCCGCTGGATCACCGTCATAGGCGTGGACGCGTGGATACTGCTGGCCGCCTACTCCGCGCTGTGGTTGGGCCTGGTGGCGTGGGCAACCGCCATTGTTGTGCGACTGCCCGGGTGGCCTTTGTTCGTTGCGGCGATCTGGGTCGCGGAGGAGGCCCTCAGGGACCGGATTCCCCTTGGCGGCTGGCCGTGGGGGCGCCTGGCCCACAGTCAGGCCGATTCGCCGCTACTGCCCCTGGCCTGGCTCGGAGGCTCACCCTTGCTGACCGCGGCGGTGGCCGGGATCGGCGCATGCCTGGCAGGTATCTGGTTCGCCATGCGCCGCGGAGTCCCACTGCACGTACTTGGTGCGGCTGCGGTGATCGCCGTGCTGCTATTCGGTGGCCTTCTGCTTCCGGTGCCAATCAGCGGGGAGAGTGATGGGGGACCGGACGACGCCACGATCGCTGTGATTCAGGGCAACGTTCCACGAACCGGACTGAGCTCCGACGGACAACGGCGCGCGGTCCTGGAAAACCACGTACGGCAGACGCAGCGACTGGCTGACGATGTGGCAGCTGGCCTTGTGCCCGCGCCGGAGGCGGTGATCTGGCCGGAGAACGCCGCTGATTCTGATCCGCTCGCCGATGGGGAAGCCCGCGCGGCCATCGACGGTGCCGTAGACGTGATCGCAGCGCCCGTGCTGGTGGGAGCGGTGATCGCCAATCCGCGCGAGCCATCCACGGTCCTGAACGTCGGTATCGTGTGGAGCCCAAGTACCGGTCCTGGGCAAATGTATGTCAAGCAGCATCCGGTGCCGTTCGGAGAGTACATCCCGTTCCGGGCCGCTCTGGCGTCGCTGATCTCGCGGTTCGACCAGATTCCACGTGACTTCGCAGCTGGAACCGAGTCCGGGGTTCTGGACGTTGGTCCTGTCCGCCTGGGAGACGTGATCTGCTTCGAGATCGCCTACGACGATCTGGTGCGCGAAACGGTTATGGATGGGGCACGGATGATCGCGGTCCAGACCAACAACGCGACCTACACTGGCACCGGCCAAACTGAGCAGCAGTTGGCCATGGCTCGCATCCAATCGGTGTCGCACGGCCGCACAGTGGCAGTGGCGGCGACGAACGGTATCTCCGCTGTGTTTCTTCCGGACGGAACACGCGTCGGTCAGATCCCAGAGGATGTTGCCTGGCAGATCGTCGCCCGTGTGCCCTTGCGCGATAGCTTGACACCTGGTGACGTGTTGGGGCTTTGGCCCGAGGGGATCGCGCTCGTTGTGAGCGTTCTCACCGTCGCGCTGGGTCTGCGCCGACCGCGCGGAGTTTGGCCAGCGGCGGGCTCGGGCATCACGCCACAAGGTACGGGGCAGAGTCGACGTGAGGATTCCTGACGTGAGCGAGAACGCTAAGTTCGAGGATCTGGGCCGAATACTGGTTGTGATTCCGACTTACGATGAGAAAGAGAACCTCGAGCGAATCACAGGCCGGGTGCGTGTGGCGGTGCCTGAGGCGGACATCCTCGTGGCTGACGACAATTCGCCCGATGGCACTGGAGCGATCGCGGATCTACTCGCGAGTTCCGATGAGCATCTGCACGTCATGCACAGGCTCGGCAAGGAGGGGCTGGGGGCGGCCTACCTGGCTGGGTTCGAGTGGGCGCTGGATCGCGGATACGAAGTTGTCGTGGAGATGGATGCCGACGGGTCGCACAAGCCTGAGGAGTTGCCGCTGCTACTAGACCGCCTGCGCACAGCCGATCTTGTCCTGGGGTCGCGGTGGGTACGTGGGGGACAGGTCGTGAACTGGCCGAAGAGCAGGGAGATCCTGTCCCGGGGGGGCAACACATACACACGCTTGGCTCTAAAACTGCCCCTGCGCGACTCCACTGGGGGTTATCGCGCGTTCCGCGCGGGGACACTGCGCACCTTGGACCTCAGTTCCGTTGGCTCCGCGGGCTACATCTTCCAGGTCGACCTCGCCTACCGCGCGGTAGCCGCGGGCATGACTGTGGCGGAGGTCCCGATCACCTTCGAGGAACGCGAACTCGGCACGAGCAAGATGAATCAGCGCATTGTCACGGAGGCGCTGTGGCGAGTGACCGTGTGGGGATTCCGCAAGCGCACCGAGCGGTTCCGGCGTTGGCGGCAACGCCGTCGTACTGCGGCGTTGGAACGCTCGTGACATGCGTCGGCTGAGAGGGCTGGCGTTCTTCGTCATCTACCCGATCCTTGAGGTCATAGCCATCGTCTGGGTAGGCGGCGCTATCGGGTGGGGCTGGACGTTTCTGATACTGCTCGCTGGATTCGTCGCCGGGCTGCTGATCATCCGGAGCGCGGGCACGGCGGCCTTCGGCGCCTTGACTGGAACTGACCCAGTCACCTCCAAGAAGGCTGGGCTGGAGCTGAGGGGCTCCGGGATACTGTTCGCGGGCGGGGCATTGATAGCCGCGCCCGGGTTCCTCAACGACTTGGCGGGGCTCATCCTGGTCCTGCCGCCAGTCAGGGTGTTTCTCGCGCGCCGGTTCGACTGGGCTGGCCCGAGGCGTGGGACCGTGATCGTCGGTGAAGTGATCGTCATGGACGACGACGAGTTCCGGCCCACCTGGGAATCAACGCCGGATCCAGATGTCATCCAGGGACAGATTCTGCCGCCGGATAGAGGAGAGGCTGGTCCCATCGTGTGAATTCGGTCGGCCGAGTTTCGTCAGCCGAGCCGGTGATGGTTTACAGTGCGGGAACCCCGGGAACACAGTCAGCGTCCGAACTGTTGAGAAGTGTCTGGGGTGTTCGGCCTACTTGGCCGGGGAAGAGGCGTCAAATGGCTGAAGGTGCGCTGCGCGGGACGAGGCTGGGGGCGTTGAGCTACGAGTCCGACGAGGGAGTGCGTCTGGCTGATCGCCAGATGATCGTGTATGACTGCACGTGTGGCGCGACGATCGAGCTTCCGTTCTCCGTCGAGGCTGAGATCCCCAGTGTCTGGGAGTGCCGTTGCGGCGCGGAGGCGTTGCTGCGCGGGGGTGTTCTGCCAGAGGTCAAGCCGCAAAGACATCAGCGGACTCACTGGGACATGTTGCTTGAGAGGCGCTCGATCGGGGAGCTGGAAGATCTTCTCGCGGAGTCCCTCGCGACTCTCAGGTCGGGGGTCGACGACTTTCACGGGTCGCGCTGACTCTTCCCCCCGGGAGTTAGCGGCCGTTCCCGACAAACGCACCTTTTTGGGTACAGACGCGCCCGTTGCAACGGGAGTTTCTTTCGGTAACGGGTGTTTCTCGCGTTAGCGGCCGTTTCTTCCCCCGGCCGAGGGGGTTCCCGCGTGAGGAGCTTCGGGGCGCGGTCCTGGTGATTCTCCAGACATTCGGCTCGCCCGCCGCTAGGTTGCCAACATGAGCAATGCACGCAGAAAGGCGCGGGCTGTCGTCGTCGCGCTCGCGCTGATTCCCGCAGCCACTCTCGTTGGAACCGGGGCGCCGGCTGTCGCCGACGCGCCGAATTGCGTGAAGTGGACCGGAAACGTGACCCGCATCATCGCGGACGCGAACCAGCGCATCGCGAAGGTCTCCCAGAAGAAGTTCCGGCAGTGGTTCGACCTTCCAAAGCGGGGCGGGAAGTTGGAGTACTACGACGCGTGGGTTGACGCGGATCCGACTGTCAATCGCCCGCGCAGGGGGAAGCAGCTCGGCGACGTGCAAGTCGTGTATGGCGTTTCCAACAACAAGTTCTCCGTGTCGGTCGTGTACCGCTACCTCAAGGGGTGCAGGAATGGTATCCGCAAGGTCGACGACACGCCTATGGGGAGCTTCGGCTTTCCGAACAGGCCGAAAGTCGGCTTGAACCAGGCCATTCGCCTGACGAAGCAGTGGCGGAAGGAGAACCCTGACCTCGACGGCTACCGACTCGGCGGCGCCCAGCTCCAGAAGGCGGACGCGGCGCCGCCCTGGACCGGGAGGAAGAGGTGGGTCGTCACCTTTGAGAATCCGGGGTTCTTCGACGAGCAACTTCTGGTCTACATGAACGGGAAAGTCAAGAAAGCTCAACCATAAGGTTTGGCGTCCCAGCGATCCTAGAGCTGTCCCTAGCGCAGGCAGGGCCGAAGTGGCGGCCCTGCGCTTCAGCGGCGAGCGCTCTTACCTCGGTTGAGACGGGCCATCGCCTCGGTCAATCCGTCAACTGTCATCGGGAACATGTCGAACACCTCCGCGACGTCCTGGATCGTGGTCCCGGTCCAGCGTGACAGCGGTTCTGGATTGAGCCAGACGCTTTGTCGAAAGTGATCTCTGAGCGTGCTCAGCCATTCCAGCCCGGAAACCGAGACGTCATCGTCCACCGAGAGCCGCCCGCTCTGAAGGAGCTCGTAAGGAGCCATGAACGCATCACCGACCATGATCAGCTTGTAGTGACTCCCGCATTCGCGTAGCAGGTCATGCACCCACTTGGGATCGGTGAAGCGGTCTGTCTCGTAGACCTTCCCGTACACGCAGTTGTGGAAGTAGTAGGTCCGCAGTTCTTTGAAGTGCGTGGACTTCTTGGTGGCGCTGAACAGCTGTGACATCAGTTGCGAGTACGGGTACATGGAGCCGCCGACGTCGATCAGCAAGATGACGTGCGTGTTGGGACGGATCGGGGGTCGGGTAACGATCTCGATCTCTCCGGCGTTGCGAGCCGTCTCGTCTATCGTGCGCTCGATGTCCAGCTCGACATCTGCTCCTTCCCGGACGAAAGCCCGGAGCCTGCGTAGTGCCACCTGCATCTGACGGATGTCGAGGTTCACGTCCGACCTGTAGGGACGGTAGTTCCGCGCGTCAGCGACGCGGATGGCGGACCGGCCACCGCCTGAAGTGCCGGTGCTGAGGCCCGCCTGCGACGTGCCCGCCTGGCCTAATGGGGAGCTGCCGCGCGTGCCGATCCAGTAGTTGCCTCCGTCGTGGCGTTCGGTCTGTTCCCTCATGCGTTCTTCGAACATCTGTAGCAGAGCTTCGATGTCGATCGGCTCCAGACGGTCGGTTTCAGCGAAGCCTCGCTCATCCATTTCCGCCGCTGCGGCGTCGAGCCATTCGCGTAGATCCTCCGACAACCGCGGAGACGGCATGTCCACGCCCTTGAACTCGGCCAGGAAAGCCCTGTCGAAAGCGTCCAGATGCCCTTCGTGGTGAATCAGAACGGCGCGGGCCGCGTAGTAGAAACCGTCCAGAGAACTGTCGTGCAGGCCGGCCATGAGCGCCTGCGCCAGCGCCAGCGCCTCCTGGGTTCCGACGGGGACACCCAGGTCGCGCAAGCGATACAGGAAACCGATGAACACCGGCCGGTCTTGGGTCATCGCTTAGTAGCGAGCGCGAGCGCGCCCGGAGAAGTAGTCAGAGTAGACGGCCAAGTCCTGCTCCTTCTTGAGCAAAGTCCCCAGGAAGGGCAGGTTCGTCCTCGGCGCGATGTCGTCGACTCCGGTGGTCTTCAACATGGCGATCCAGTCCACAAGCTCACTCGTGCTCGGCCTCTTTCGGAGTCGTTCCATCTTGCGAATGGCGTAGAACGTTTCGAGCGCTTGGCTGAGCAGCGACTGATTCAGGTTCGGGTGGTGAACTTCCACGATTCGGCTCATCAAGTCGGCTTCCGGGAAGTCGATGAAGTGGAACACGCACCGACGCAGGAAGGCATCGGGAAGCTCCTTCTCGGCGTTGCTCGTGATCACGACGACCGGCCTGTGGGCGGCGACGACTTCGTCACCTGTCTCGGGCACCGTGAACCGCATGCGGTCCAGTTCGTGCAACAGGTCGTTCGGGAATTCCAGGTCAGCCTTGTCGATCTCGTCGATCAGGAGTACGACCCTGGCTGGCGACTGAAAGGCCCGGCCGAGTGCGCCCATGTGGATGTACTCGCGGATATCGCGCACGTCGTGATCGCCGAATCTGCTGTCATACAACCTTTGGACCGTGTCGTAGTGGTACAGGCCCTCCTGCGCACGCGTCGTGCTCTTGACATTCCACGTGATCAGATCCAGGCCCTGCGATTCCGCGACCGCCTCGGCCAGTAGCGTCTTGCCCGTTCCTGGCTCGCCGCGAACCAGCAGGGGCTTCTGCAGGACCAGGGCGCACCGGACCGCTGTCTCGAGCGCCGGATTGGTCAGGTACGAGCGTGTTCCGGTGAATTCAGGTGTTGTCGTCACAGCGTCGAGGGTACGGCCTCGCCGACTAGGCCGCTTGGGTCCACTGCCCCCTGGCGATGAGTACGTCGCGCAAGAGGGTCGGACGATCCGTCATGATCGCGTCCACGCCCATGTCCAGAAGCCGGTTCATGGTCTCGCGATCATCCACGGTCCACACGTGCACTTGCCAGCCGTGTTCGTGGGCGGCGCTAATCAGTCGCGGCTCAGCGAGAAGCCGGCCGGCCACATGCTCCGGGATTTGCACGCAACTCACCGGTGGAGGTGACCAGCGGCGCAGTCGGCCCCGCATATGCATCCGGAAGGCCAGTACTTCCTGCGGCGACATCGACGACGAAAGACGCGGGCCCGCCATCCGTCTGACTCGCCGCAACCGCTCATGAGCGAAGGCGGCCACATTGATCCGGTTCCAGGCGTTGTGCGTTCGGATCACGTCCAGGAACGGGTCTATGGCGTTGGATTCCTTGATATCGAGGTTGAACCTGGTCGCGGGGAACTCGGACAACAGTTCCGTCAACCGCAAGATGGGGGAGCGGCCGTGGATTCGGGCCTGGCTGACCTGTCCCCAAGTCAGATCTCGGATGCGGCCTTCGACGTCAGTCGCCCGATCAAGGACGGCGTCGTGAAACACCACTGCCACGCCGTCGCGAGTGGCTCGCACGTCGGTTTCCAGGAATGAGTACCCCAAGTCCACAGCACGCCGGAAGGCGAGCGAGCTGTTCTGGGGTTGCTCCCAGGCGCCGCCACGATGGGCGATAGCCAGCGGCGGCCCCGCCAGCACCGGGTAGGATTTGGTCACATGCTCATTATCTTGTTTTGCCTGTGGCGTGAACGCCTGTCACAGTGATTGGTATGCGAGCCGATCCGCTACTGCCAGACGTCACTACTGACGAGACGCAGATTATCGATCCGCTGGCGGACGACTGGTACCTGACGGAATGTCCTCCGCATCACGGCTGATGTGAACTAGCCCTGCACCGCCGCCTCCCGAGCAGCCTCACGCCAACGAGCCGCGTGCTCGCGGCCCGCGACTCCGGCGTTGCCTCCCTGGGCCCAGATCGCTTCGTAGATCTGGAATTGGTCCCGCTCACCGGTCTCGGGATTCTGGGGATCTGCGGTTCGCGCGCCGAACGTCTCCGCGCGCGCTTTGATTCCCTTGAGCTGCTGAACAGCCATGATCGAATCCACGACCTCGAACCCGAGGGTGATGAAGGCGGCACCCGCACCTTCGGCAGTGCCGGATATCCGGATGACTAGCCGAGTGCCACTTGCCTTCGGATCCAATCTGATGTCCGTCACCATCCGGACAGTGGCACCGAGCATGTCGTCGCCGGGAACCCACCAGGTAGCGCCTCGGCCGGGTTCCAGGTCGCGCAGCCATCCGATCGCCGCCGCGTCACCGACCCGAGGTTCTGGGATCCACGAAACGATGTGCCGTGCCGACGCGATCCCGCCGTTGTCCAGACGGTCGTAGCTGTACCAGCCCGCACCTCGTCCCATTTGAGCCACCCACGGCCAAACCGTCTCCGGATCCGCTGCGATTGAGATCGCGCGCGTCATCCGCGTGCTGGCCTGCGTCCCGTGTGGGAAATAGGCGTCACCGGGCAAGGCCATGGCCTGTTCGTGCTCCGTGGCGCCCCAGCGTGTTCCGCGCCTGACCAAGATGGCGGCACCAAGGCCCGCACCGGCGAGAACCCCGCCCGAGAGCATCGCGATCTTCACGAGTAGCTCACCTTCATCGAGGGATCGCCGATCGAGCCGCTTCACGGATGTCAGCGACCCAACGGTCCGACATCAGCGCCGAAGGTCGCATTGCCAGGCTGCCTATCGCGAACCGGTCAGCACCGGCAGCCGCGAACTCCTCCACATCCTGCGGGGATCTGATTCCGCCGCCTCCGATGATCATGGCTTCCAGCCCTAACTCACTGCGGAGCCATCGCACACAAGCGATCGACAGCGGGAGCAGCGGCGCTCCGCTCATGCCACCGCGGGGGACCGGCAGAGTGTTGCAGGCATGGAACCACGTGACGCCGGACGCAGCGGCGTCGCCAGCCAGCTTCTCGAACCGGATGGGTGGCAGCTTGACGATGACTGGGACCCCGGTGGCCAGAGCATCGTCGAAGAGCGTGCTTGGCCAGGACATCTCCCCGACGTTTGGGCAGCTGATGTTCAGCTCGACCGCTAGGGGAGTGATCTTGGCGATTCGCCGCAGCAAGTAGGTCCAGTCGGCAGGTTCGAAGCCGTGGATGGACACGATCGACTGCTGGATACGTGGGCCATCGCCCAGCCGGTCGATACCTGGGTTCCGCAGACCGATCCGGTTGACCCAAGCGCCGAGGCGACGGTAGTAGCGCACGGTCAGCAACGCCCGCCCGAACGCGGCTGGACGGCCACCTCGGCGCGCGGCCGTGTAGGTGCCGAGAGTCGGCGTCGTCCCCGGAGGGTGAACGTAGTTCCCGAACGGAGCCGAGATGACTAGCGGCTGCACATCCGGGCCTGGCTTCACCAAAGCACGTCCTGATGCTCCACGACACCGGGCAGCGCGTCGATCTGGAGACGCTCGCCGTCGAACTCGACGGTCCCGCTGAAATGTCCGCTTGGCTGGATGAACTGGCTGCGCAGGATGCCCAGGTTCAGAGCCTCGGCGTGCACGGTGGCTGGCTGGAACACCAGATCGACGCTGCCGTCCAGTGTTCTGACCGTCCAGGGATGATCCGGTCGCGCCGGGTCGAATTCGATCCGGGCCGCCGGGTCCAGTGCCCGTAGCTGGCCGTCAAGCCAGATCCCGTTCTCTAGCGCGTTGTCACCGATTCCGGTGAACCCGCTGACCAGATTCAGCCCGATCGTGCGACCCTCGTCGCTACGGCCCGTAGTGAAGGCCCAGCGCCAGTTTGTGTGCCGGGGGAGGTAGCCGTTCGTGTAGTCGTAGCCGCCGAGCCCTCCCGTCAAGGGCAGGGTCGTGGTTCTACCGTCCGCGCGGATGGTGAGTTGCCCGGTGGTTGGCAGGGCGGCGTTCTTCACCGTGGTCGATACCAGCGGCCTGCCGTCATTGATCTCGGACACCGCGGTCAGTCCCGGGTGAACGTCTGTGCTTAGCCGCAGATCAAGTTCAACCCACGGCTCGCTCGCCATTGGCACGAACGGGAATCTGTGGATCGTCGCCGTCACCGTTAGCTCATGCTTGTCGCCGGATATCGCCATGCTCGTTCCGGGCATCGTGTAGCGCGAGCGATGCCCGGCTATCGGCCGGTCGTTGACTGAAACCATGGGACGCATACCGCCGGGCCGACTCGTGTCGGCGAGGACCTCGCCGGTTGCCCGGTCCGTGGCCATGAGGAAAGCCGTGCCGGTGGGTCCCGCGTCGACGATCGCGGCGATCAGGACCACTTCGTCGGTCGCGGCGAATACGTACATCCACTTCTTGTGGCGCAGGAATCGACCGACCGGGTTCCTGGAATGACGACCAGTCAGCCCCGAGAAGTCGGTCGCTTCCGGAGCTCCGGTGAACATGCCGAAATTCGGCTTGCCTTCGGCGTCGAGGACCGAGTTGGGAGAGGCGGGGATGGCGTCAGGCTGCTGCTTCCCGCGAGTCTGGGTCACACGACCAAAGTAGCCCACGAGCCTTGGAACCGTCTGATCAGATCAGTTCCTTTGCGAGGTCGGGGTCCACTTCGGTCTTCCAGGAGGGCTTGCGGAAGATCCAGAACACGAACGGCATCGCTACGAAGGCGGCCGTGCCAAAGAACAGAACCGCGATGTACAGGCCAGCTGGCATCCCCTCAGCCTCCGCGCTCGGGGAGAACGAGATAAGGAGCCCAAGAACACACACCAGGATGCCTATGATGGCGACCGCCCAAAGTCCGACTTTCTTGCCGGGGATTGTGTACGGGCGCTCGACGTCCGGGTGGGTGTACCGAAGCTTGACTACCGCGGCCATCATCAAGATGTACATGATCAACGTCATGTTGGTCTGGATCAGCGCGAACATGAACCACGCGTTCTGCACAGTCCCGAGGAACGCGTATCCCAGGGACAGTACCGAACTTATCGACGCCTGCGCGATGATTATCGCTACGGGCATCTTGGATGCGTTCATCTTCTGGAGCAGTGGCGGCAGGTTCCCGCCCTGACGCCCGGCGACCATCAGGCCGCGCGATGGGCCGTTGATGATCTGGACCAGGGCCGCGATGAGACCAGTGACCACCATGAATGCGAACACCGGAGCCAGCCAGCCGAAGTTGAACTGGTTGAAGATCACGCTGGCGGATTCAACGAGACCGACAACAATGTCTATTTTGTCCGACGGGATGATAATGGCGATGGCGAGCGTCAGAGGCGCGAACAGAATGAAACACAGAGCGACGGCGATCAGGTTCGCCCTCGGTATCGTCTTGGCGGGATCGCGCACGTCGCTACCGTGAATCGCCGCGATCTCGATGCCCGAGAACATCAGCAGGGCACCGGATATGAAGGCGATGTTGCTCCACTGGATGTCTGGGATCAGAGCCGCTGGGCTTACTTCCATCGCCGGTGCGTTGCCTTGCGCTAGGAACGCTGCCGCGAACACAACCAACAGGACTGCCGGGATCACCGTCCCGGCTATGACTGAGTACCACGCGAAGGCGCTGGCGACCCTCAAGCCGCGCAGCGCCATCGCGGCGGCGAGCCAGGTGACCATGATGATGACGAGGATCAAGAGGATGGGCCGACCAGGGTGGTCCGGGTTGGTCAGCTCCGGGTTGATGGCGAACGCGGTCTGCAGCGTGATCGTGCCCATGATCCCAGGCCATGCCACCACGAAGTTGGCCCACTCCAGCCAGATGATCATGAATCCGGCGCCTTCGCCGAACGCGAGCCTGGTCCACACGTAGATACCGCCGGTTCTCGGCCAACCGGCGCCCATCTCGGCTGATGCCATGGCAGTGGGCCCAAGGAACAAGACAATGGCCGCTACGAAGAGCAGGATCGCCCCGAGGCCGAACTTGGCCAGTTGGGGCGTCGTGTTCACGTTGGCGAGGAAGGCGAACGTGAAGATTCCCAGACCTACGACACCAAATACCTTGGCGGGTTTGGGTGCGCCCGGACGAGGCTTGTCGGCTTCGGAATCGCCTAGCTCGGTCGCGTCGTCAGCCATCTCGCCTTCGCGCGTCATTGCAACACCCTAGGGCCTAGTGAGACGATCTTGACGCTTTTCATACACTGGGCGCGGACATTGGAGGTCAGCTATGAGACTCGATCGTCCTGAAGCCCCCCACCCGCACGACGCGTTGCCGGTCGTTCCATCGTTCAGTGTCGAGAGCGACTCACTGGAGCATGGCGAGCCACAGGGCCTCGCGCATGCCCATGAAGGCGCCGGTGGACAAAACGTCTCGCCGCACCTGAGATGGTGGGGATTCCCGGCCGAGACGCGCTCCTTCGCGGTAACCTGCTTCGATCCGGACGCCCCAACCGGGTCGGGTTGGTGGCACTGGCTCGTGATCGACATTCCCGCGACGGTGACCGAATTGGAGCCAGGAGCGGGGGATCCGGACAAGGATGCGCTGCCCCCGGGTGCGGTACAGATCCGAAACGACTACGGCGAGCCTAGTTACGGTGGGTCCTCTCCGCCGCCTGGAGACCGGCCGCACCGGTACGTCTACACGGTTCACGCTCTGGATGTGCCCAAGCTGGGTATTGGCCCTGACGTCACCGCTGCGATCTGTGGGTTCAATCTGACGGCGCACACGCTCGCTCGAGCCAGTGTGACTACGACGTTTCAGGTGAAGTCGATCTGAAATTGGACCACCGTGCGTTTGCCCCGGCACTCTTGCGTCCGTACCGTTGTTATTGACTGAAAGGGGTAGCAATGTCCGTTTTCCGTACGCGTCTGGTCATCTTGCTAGCTTCACTCGCCGTTCTAGGCTCCGCTCTGGTGGCGGGGACGTCCGCTGGGGCTGCCAGCCCGCCAACCACGGCTCAGCAACCTGATAGGTCCGTTTCGACCTACCGCAACAACTTTGGTGCGATCTCGCTGGCGTTCAAGGGTGGCGCGGTCGGATGGTCCTACGACTACTCGACGCGCAAGAAGGCCGTGAAGCGGGCGCATCGGCAGTGCAGGTCTCGTTCAAGTACGAAGTGCACAAAGATCGCTTGGGTCCGTAACGGATGCCTGGCGGTGGCGGTTCGCTGGAGTGGAAGCAACGTCACTTACTACGGCTGGGCCGTTCGTGGCAGCAAGAAGAAGGCCTACAGGGCGGCTAAGAGAGAGTGCGGCGGTAAGTGTGTCCGCCGCGCCTTCACGTGCACCACGCGCTAGATAGTTCCTGGGTGTCGAGCCGTCCAGACGGTGGTCGATCTCGGGATTCTGCGGATCGCCGATAAGTTACATTATGTAAAGTCGGGCGTGGATCGTTCAGCCCAACAGGTCTAGCGGTATCCCCCGGCCTTTCCGCGTTTGTTGTAACCCGGCCCGAGTCCATACTTGCCCCGCTTCTTCCAGGGCACCTTCGCCATGCGGAGAAGACCCCGCTTCTTCCCCATGAACACATTCAGATCGGAGATGCGATTCGCGCTGCCGTCCTGGGCGATGCCAACGCTGCCGCCGCCTTGGACGCGTCCGACACTGCTGAACTGCCAGAACTTCGCCTCGCGCATGCCAGGCTGAGGCGTCGGCGTCGAGTGGCCGCGCGTCCATTGCGCTTGCCAGAACGGGTACTTGCCGAGTCCGGCGTCCGGCTGTAACCGCGTGTTGATGAAGTAGTTGTAGCTGTAGATGATTGGCTTGCGGTGCGTGAGCCGATGGGCGGTTGAAAGCCAAGTGAGCGCCCAGCTCGTCAGCTGTTCCTTGCTCAGAGACCAGGGCGCGAGCTCTAGGTCCAGCACCAGCGGCAGATCTCCTCGCCGCAGCCGCCCGACCCGGGCGGCGGCAGCGGTGGCCTGTTCGATCGCGTCGGTTTCAAGGTTGGCGACCTTCTTCGTGGGAACGGCGTACTGGTACCCGCCGACCAAGATCCCTTGCGCCTTCGCGGCGGCCCTGTCCACCGACCACCAGTGGGCAAGGTCTTGATCGGCATCGACAGACGGTCGTCCGTCGGAAGCCTTCATGAAGATGAACCGCACGCCCGCGCGCTTCAGCTTCTTGATGTTGAGCGGATATGGGCCGAGATGGTTCCAGTAGGAGATGTCGACGCCGCGGATCATCTTGTATTTGCCGCGGATGACGCGCTTGAAGCCCTGCTGATTCCAGCGTGTGGCTTCTGTTGAGTCCGACGCGACGGGGCGCGTTTCCGGGGATGTGTCGGGCACGCCAGCGTACAGAGCCGAGCCGAGCAGCCCTGCCGCAGTTATCAACGCGACAGCGCTAGCAGTTGGCTTGGACATTCAAACCTCCAGATGCTTGGCTGACACGTTCGATGCTAACTCGGGGTTGCGGGGCGAGCTGACAATGCGCCCCGGCGCGGCGCACTGGGACGGGAATGCTGCTGCAGACGGGTGCTACTCCCCCGCTCGGGTTGGATCGGTCGCCCACCGAGCCCATACTGAGGCAAGACTCCAGGGCGAGGCGGAAGATGGCTGACATCAGGCGGTCCGCGGTGGCTATGTTGACGGGCGCGCTGATCCTTTCGCTCGGCGTGGCTGCTCCGGGCGTGGCGCTCGCGGACGAGGGAATCACCGTCCGATGGACCGTCGTCTCCGATTCTGGCGCGGAGTTCACGGTGTCTGGAGATGTCCGGAATGGGACATCTGCGGCAATTGTCGATCCGGCAGTGGTGATCCCGTTCGCGCATACGGTTTCCCAGGTGACAGGGATGCTGAGCGTTCAGGACGGTTCATCTCTAACGCTTCAGGCCACTCCCGGTACTGCTCTTCAGCCTGGAGAGGGCATCGGGTTCACGTTGTCGGTCGCTAGCGGCGCACCGGTGAGCCGGGTGCCGAGCACATGCTCGTCCGAGGACGTGGAATGCGAACTAGTCATCATCGAAGCGACGCCGGACGCAGAGGAGTCTGGGTCAGAGGAAGGCCCAACCGAGCCACCCAGTGAAGAGCCGCAAGAGCCGATACCTGGCACTGATGACGATGATCCCCCGGCCGACGAGCAGCCTGAACCGCTCCCAAGCGAGGACGACGCGCCGCCTGGCCCGAGCGAGGCGTCTGTGCCCGAAGGTCCTTCCACAGAATCCGGCCAGAATCACGCGGCTCACTTGCGAGTGACGGTTGAGAGATCCAGTGACTGGGGCGCCGGTCAGGTCGCTGCCGTGACTGTACGCAACGAGGGGCCATCGCCGATTCGCGAGTGGGCTGTTGAGTTCGACTGGCGGGTCCAAGTCGTGCAGATGTGGAACGCGGCCTCAACGTCAGGCGGCGGCGTCGTTCGATCCTCAAGCATGTCGTGGAACGGTTCGCTGGCGCCGGGCGAGGCCGCGCAAGTCGGGTTGATCGCGTCGCCGGGGGGCGTCGCACCAGTCGGGGATTCTTGCAGTGCAACCAGCGACGCCGGTCGCACAACTTGCACTCTGGTGTTGGACTGACAGAGCTGACTGGGCTGGAGCCCGACCCGGCCCATCGCGGAAACGGCCGCTCCGCACAAAGGCGAATGTTTGGGTACAGACGCGCCCGTTGCAACGGTCGTTTCTGTAGTTAGCGGCCGCTTCTGGCGGTAGGGGGGCGGGACGTGAAGCTCAGGCGGGGTGGGCCTTGGGTCGGATCGGTTTGAGCGTCCAGACCACAGTCATCTCGCCGGTTCGTGTGCCGTCTTCCGCCGCGATGTCGATGTCGACACGAAACTCGGGTCGCTTCCCCTCCGCGAGTTCGGCCAGGACATCCTCGGCGTCCCGGGACATTCGGGCGGTCGCCGTCACTGGGCCGAGTGCAAGCTTCAGATACCGGATTCGCGCTTCCACAGCGAGCGGAACCACCTCCCCGAGGTGCTCACCGAAGTTCGCCAGAACCAGCGCCCCCGAAGCCGACTCCCCCAGAGTGAACATCGCGCCCGCGTGTGGACCGCCGACGTGGTTGCGATAGGCCGAGTTGTCCGGCATCCGCATCACCGCTGTCGTAGGCGTCAGGTCCACGAACTCCAATCCCAGCGTCGCGACCATGGGCACTTGGGCAGGAAGGCCTGCTTTGACTGCTTCGAGATCCATGCCGAGACCCTAGTCCCGCACCGGTGGAAGCGCGCACACGAGGTTCCTGTCGCCGAAAGCCTGGTTGATACGCGCGACAGGCGGCCAGTACTTGTCGTGTGATAACCCCTCAACTGGGAAGACAGCGACTTGCCGAGAGTACGGGCGATCCCACGTGCCCACAAGCGACGCGGCAGTGTGAGGGGCTCGGCGCAACGGCGATTCCTGGGCGGTCCACTCCCCCGCTTCGATCTGGTCGATCTCACGCCTGATCGACAGCATCGCGTCGCAGAAGCGATCCAGCTCGGCCAACGACTCGCTCTCAGTCGGTTCGATCATCAACGTCCCAGAAACCGGGAACGACAACGTTGGCGCGTGGAACCCGTAGTCGATCAGCCGCTTCGCGATGTCCTCAGCGGTGATGCCAGTGGCACGAGTGATCGGCCGCACGTCCACGATGCACTCGTGGGCGACAAGGCCTGATCGTCCGGTGAACAGAACCGGGTACTCCTTCGAGATCCGGCGGGCCACGTAGTTGGCGTTCAGGATGGCCGCCTCGGTGGCTCGGCGCAGCCCGTCGGCGCCCATCATCCTTATGTACGCCCACGGGATCGGCAGAATCCCGGCGCTCCCCCACGGCGCTCCGGAAACCGGTCCGATTCCCCCATCCGTGTACCCCCTGCCGACGGGCCCTGCTTCGGGGCGCACGGGGTGCGATGGAAGATAGGGGGCCAAGTGAGCCTTCACTCCGATCGGCCCTACGCCGGGCCCCCCTCCACCGTGCGGGATCGCGAAGGTCTTGTGGAGGTTGAGGTGACCGGCGTCGGCGCCGAGTGAGCCAGGCTTGGCGATTCCGACAAGAGCGTTGAGATTAGCGCCGTCCATGTACACCTGGCCGCCAGCTTCGTGCACAAGGTCGCACAAGGTCCTGATGTCGTCTTCGAAGACTCCATGGGTCGACGGATACGTGATCATCAGCGCGGCGATCCGGTTACCCGAGTCCTTCAGGTGGCGGCGCAGGTCGTCGGCGTCCACGTCGCCGCTGTCGCCGCAGGCCACCGTCTGAACCCGCAGCCCAGCCATCGCGGCGCTGGCCGCGTTCGTGCCATGGGCGCTGCTGGGAATCAAACAGATGTCCCGATCAGCATCTCCCCGGTCCCGATGAAACGCCCGAATAGCCAAGAGCCCGGCGAACTCGCCCTGCGCACCCGCGTTCGGCTGCACCGACACCGCGTCGTATCCGCTGATTTCCGCCAGCCACGCCTCGAGCTGCGCGATCAGATCCCGGTAGCCGGTGACTTCATGCGAGGGCGCGAAGGGATGAATGTCCGCGAAACCTGGCCACGAGATCGGTTCCATCGCGGCAGCCGCGTTTAGCTTCATGGTGCACGAACCCAGCGGGATCATGCAGCGGTCAAGGGCTATGTCACGTTCAGCGAGGCGTCGCAGGTAGCGCGACATCTCAGTCTCGGAGGCGTAGTCGTGGAATACGCGTTGGGTCAGGTACGCGGACTCACGCCGCAACTCCAGCGGGATCGCCTCTGAGTCGTCAGTCTCCGGGTGTGGTACCGAGTCAGCCAAAGCTCGGCCGAACTCGGGCACAGCGGCTGCTATTCCGTGCCACACACCCATGACGTGATCCATCGTGGTGAGTTCATCGGATGTGACGCTGGCGGTGTCGCGGTCCATCACGCGAATGCCAATCCCAAGGCGCTGGATCTCGCGGGCGACTGCTTGGGCACGGCCTGGGACACCGAACGCGACGGTGTCGAAGAAGTGTTCATGCAGCAGTTCGATGCCGCCTGCCCGCAGTCCCTGAGCGAGGGCGTAGGCGTGGGAGTGGGCACGTTCGGCGATGGCTCTGAGCCCGTCGGGTCCGTGGTAGACCGCGAATGAGCCGGCCATGACGGCCAGAAGTACCTGAGATGTGCAGATGTTGCTCGTGGCATTCTCGCGCCGGATGTGCTGCTCGCGGGTTTGTAGGGCCAGGCGCAACGCGGACCGGCCTTCCTCGTCGACGCTCACCCCGACGAGTCGTCCCGGTATTAGTCGCTCAAGACCGGCGCGCACACTCATGAATCCAGCGTGAGGACCACCGAATCCCATTGGGACGCCGAATCTCTGGGCGGAGCCCACGGCTATGTCCACCCCAAGCTCCCCCGGCGGCCGCAGCAACGTCAGTGCCAGCAGGTCCGTAGCCATGCACACAGTCATCTTGGCGCTCTTGGCCGAGGCCACGACTTCGGACACGTCGTTGATCAGTCCGCTGCTCGTGGGGTAGGAGATCAGCATCCCGAAGCCGCTGCCGATCCCATCGCGGCGCAGGTCGCGCACATCAAGCTGGATGCTCATGGGCTCGGCCCGCGTGCGCAGGACCGCGATTGTTTGCGGGTGAGTGTCGGCGTCGACAACGAATGTCGCGGAATCCGGACCTGTCACGCGACGCGCCAGTGCCATCGCTTCGGCAGCGGCGGTGGGCTCGTCGAGCAGAGATGCGTTGGAGATCGGCAGAGCCGTTAGCTCGGCGATCATCGTCTGGAAGTTCAGCATGGCTTCCAGGCGCCCTTGGGAGATTTCGGGCTGGTAGGGGGTGTATGAGGTGTACCACGCGGGGTTCCTTAGGACTCCCCGGCGGATGACCGCGGGTGTCTCGGTTCGGTGATAGCCGAGCCCGATAAGTGGAACCGTGACTTTGTTGCGAGACGCGAGTCCCCGCAGTTCGGCGAGGACGTCTGGTTCGCTGCACGCATCTGGGAGCCGTAGGCGCGTGTCGAGGATTCCCGGGGGGACCGCGGAGTTGAGCAGGTCCTCTACCGACCCAAATCCCATCAGATCGAGCATCTTGCGGGCGTCAGCCGATGACGGCCCTATGTGCCGCTGCGAGAAGGCCCACCTTGTTGGACCTAAGTCATCCACCAGGCCCCCAGACTCGCGTTAGCCAGTGCGCAACGATCTTCGCGCGGCCAACTCATCTACTATTCCGTCGGGTGCTACGACGTCCCCTCCCGGTGACACCCCCGGAAGCAACGCGAGCGACCCCTCAACCTCGCGCCACACACTACCCACCGCGATTCCGAACACGCCTTGCCCCCCGTGGACAAGGTCAATCACTTCATGCTCGCTCGTGCACTCGTATACGGTCGCCCCGTCGCTCATCAGCGTGATCTGAGTGAGGTCCGCGTCGCGGTTCGCGGATAGATGTTTGACCGCCGCTCGGATGTTTGGCAGGGAGACACCCGCGTCGATCAAGCGCTTGACTATGCGCAGAACGAGGATGTCGCGAAAGGAGTAGAGGCGCTGCGAGCCCGAGCCTGATGCTGGTCTGATCGATGGCTCCAGCAAGCCCGTGCGAGCCCAGTAGTCGAGTTGACGGTAGGTGATGCTGGCCGCGCTGCAGGCGATGGGCCCTCGGTAGCCGACGTCATCGGCGAGGGGTCGCAGTTCCCGGTCGTCGAACAGGGCCGCTTGCGCGCCCTCGCCCTGCTGCTCGCCCACGTGGTTCCCCTCTGCGCTCATTCGCTCAACCATCCCACATCTTGTCTGTATTCGGGGTGTGCCGACACGGACATTGCGGACGTAAATGCGAGTTCAGCTACCCGAAGGCGCATCGGTGCCACCGCCAGTCTGAAAGTCCTCTGGCGTTATCTGGTCGAGGAACTCGCGGAACCGTTCGACTTCCTGTTCTTGCTCGGCTTCGTCTCCAGGCTCGGCCTGTTCCTCGATAGCGACCCCCGCGCTGTCCAAGAGCTCCTCGCTGGCCTCTACGGGTGTCCCGGTTCTTAGAGCGATAGCGATCGCGTCGGACGGCCGCGCGCTGACCTCGAGGCCGGACTTGAACACCATCGTCGCGAAGAAGACGCCATCCTCCAAATGCGTAATCTGGATTACCTTCAGTGGCTCCTTCAGGGCCTCCAACATGTCCCGTATCAAGTCGTGTGTCATTGGTCTTGGCGGAGTGACGCCCTCTTGGGCGAAGGCGATGGCTGTAGCCTCGACGGTCCCGATCCAGATGGGCAGGTAGCGTGAAGTGCCGGTCTCCCTCAACAGAACGACGGGCTGGTTCGACGGCATCTCCAGACGAACTCCGACGACATCAACTGGCCGCACTCCGCCACTGTAGTGCGTGAAGGGTTCGTTCACACTCCCAATGCTCCTGGTGCGGGAGCGACGCGTCACCGAAGGGATGCCAGCCCAGCCGCGAGCAAACAGCGATGCATCTCGGTGAACGCCTCTACCATCGCGGTCGCGGCATCTCGCGTGCGCGCCCGGTCGCCGGTGAAGGGGGCGACGGCGTTGACTACGAGGCCGGCCTCCCTCGCGGCCGCGGCCTTCATCGACCTGATGTGCCTATCATCGAAGCCCAGCGCGCTGAGAGTCTTCGACGCGCGACACACGTGAACTGTCGTCGGGTCGAATCGCCCCGAACGATCCGGTGCGACGATGTGCGCCTTCTCCAGGATCTCCAGATCGTTAGAGCTCAAGCCGCTCAGCCGTTGGACGTCCCACCTGTTCAGCGGGCCAGCTGGGATTGAGTCGAAAACGCGATCTGGGCCAGGATTTGACGGGTCGGCGCGTTTGGCGGTTTCCGCCGGTGGGCTCGCCTGGACGGGCGCGGGTTGATTGAGAGCTTCGGCGAGGGTTCCGTCGGAGAGCTTGTCCTTGATTACCCTCAGCGGCAAGTAGTGGTCCCGCTGCGCTGTCAGGATAAGCCGCAGGCGAGCGACGTCAGCGGACGTGAACCGTCTGTACCCGTTACGAGCGCGGTTCGGGGCCACTAGCCCCTCGGACTCCAGGAAGCGGATCTTGGAGATGGAGACGTCGGGGAAGTCCCTCATCAGCTCAGCGAGCACGGCTCCTATCGAGCCGGTCCCCGTTGAGCCAGTGGCGACCGAGATCGGACTCGCGCTCATCAAGCGGGAGCTTGGTAGAAGACGAAACGGTACTTGCCTATCTGGACCTCGTCTCCGGAGCGCAGCAACGCAGATTCTGTCCGGGTCCGGTTCACATACGATCCGTTCAGGCTCGCTACGTCACTGAGCATCCAGCCGTCCTCGGTGCGCGTGATCTCAGCGTGACGACGACTCACGGTCACGTCGTCGAGGAACACCGAGGCATCAGCTGCCCGACCCACGCTGACCTCCGACTGGTTCAACGGGAAGCGCGCCCCTTCGTCGGCTCCACGGATAACCACGAGCACGCCGTCGCCGGGAGCGATCCCGGTTAGGACTTCAGGATCGATGACAGGCACTGGATCACCGAACTGAGTCGATGACGAAGCCACGGTTTCGCCTGACCGGTCGAGTTCGGCACCGCAGGAGCTGCAGAATCGGCTGCCTGGTTCGATGACGCGGTGACAGCTTGAACAGCGGGTGATCTCGATGTTGGCGGTGCGTTCCGCCTCTGACTCTGGCTGGTTGCTCATGTGCCCCCTCGAAGGATCACGACGCCCCACCCGTCGAACCTAGAACCGACCGGGGTCGAGGTCAAGCATAAGGGTCAAGTTGAGGTTCAGACAGCGCTGGTCAGGGCCTCGTACTCACCAGGCTCCAGCAGGCCGGTGGCTGGGGTGGTCAGCTCCGCGACCAGTAGCCAGCCAGAGCCGTATGGGTCGGAGTTGACTAGCTCAGGTTTGTCCTCGAGCCGGTCGTTCCGCTCGGTGACAACTCCCTCAATGGGACTGAATACTTCGCTGACGCTCTTGGTCGACTCAACTTCGCCACAAGACTTTCCTGGCTCCAGGGCTTGACCAACGTCCGGCAGGCTGATGAACACGATGTCGCCCAACGACTCCTGGGCGAAGTCCGTGATCCCGACCCTGACGGTCTTGGAGTCTGGGTTGATACGCACCCACTCGTGGTCCGGTGTGTACAGCAAGTCTTGAGGTACCAAGGCGTCCTCCCGCGGAGATGATCGTGACACTCGCTCGATTGGAAGCCTACGTCAAAGCCTGTTTGACTACGTTCACCCATTGACCCAGCAGACCCTCGGCGTCAGCTAGAGACTCACCCTCTGCCCAAAGATGAGTCACTGCTTCGGCGGAGTCTGGTCGCACAAACACCCAGCGCCTCGCGTCGTGGTCAACAAGCACTCCGCCGACTGGTTTCTGCGGCTGGGCACCAGCGTGTTCGCGGACCGTGCCCATCACTAGCGCCTTGCGAGCCCAAGGCGTGACGACATCCGCGTGGACAACGTGGGACACCGGAATGCGCGAATCGATCGTCGACAGCGTGAGCTTCGCGCGCGCGACGAGTCCGAGCACCATCACGAAGGCCGCGAACGGATCAAGATGCGGGCCCACCCCTGGCACGATGAAGCCGCCCTTGCCGTCGGCGCCGAGAATGACCTCCGAGCTCGCTACCACTCGCGACAAGTCAGACTCGTCCGCCGGGGTCCGCAGAACGGATGAGCCATGGAACCTAGCGACCTCGTCGGCCACCCGGGTGGCGATGATCGGCAGCGCGACTTTGCCCTGTCGTTCCGCCAGCGCCAGATCTGACACGATGAGCGCCGCCCGATCGTCGTCGATGACATGGCCTAGGTCGTCGACGATGCTGAGCCTCTCCCCCGATGGATCGAAGTGAACGCCGAAGGCGGATTGGGAGCTCGACACCAGCCTGGCAAGCGACTGGAGAGCTTCCCTCCTTTCGGCGGCCGACTCCGTGGGTCTGGATTCGTCCAACCTGTTGTTGACCGTGAGCACGGAGACTCCCAAGCGACCCAGCAAGGCTGGCAGTACAAGTGCCGCTGTTCCCCCGGCTGTGTCGACGACGATCCGCAGATCAGCCTCCGTGACGCCGACGACGTTCACCGACTCGAGTAGGTCGTTCGCGTAGTCCTCCGCTACTCGGTGCGGCACCCGGACATCACCGAAATCACGCGGATACGGCCGACGGAATTCGGCGCGGGTGAACGCGCGCTCGATCGCTCGCTGTTTGCCGACATCAGCTTCTGTTCCGTCCTTGCCCAGAACGAGCAAGTCAAGGCTGTCGGGCTGGCCAGGTGTTGTCCGCAGGAGGATTCCGCCAGCCGAGTTGTTGGCGGTGTCCGCACGGACAATCGGGACGGACGCAGTTCGTAGGTCTCTGACGAACAGCCCTCCGGCCGTCAGAGCTCCGATGACCGCTCGGTTGAAGGAGCGTGCCGCGCGCGAATGATCGCGGCCGACCGTGACGACCGAACCCTTGGGCAGAGTGGAGGCGAAGGCGGCCGCCAGCCGCACGGCCTTGTCAACGGTGAGCTCGACATTGACCAGTCCCGAGACGCCGTGAGGTCCGAAGAGTTGCTTGCGGCTGGTTGATTCCCACACGACCGAGTCCTGTACTACGGCGCCGGCGTCAACAGTCTTGCCCGGGTAGATCAGAACGTCCCTTGTGACTACCGACTCCTCTTCGAGCGTGCATCCGTCCGCGATGACGGCGCCCTCGTCGACACGGCACCCGCGCATCAGCTGGGAGTCGCGGCCGATGATGGCTCCGCGCAGTTCGACCCCGATGTCGATGCGGCAACCGTCGAACAGCACGGATCGCTGCACGTGGGCCGTCCGACGCACGATGGCGTTCGACTCTACGACGGTGTCGGGGCCTGCCACCGCGTCCTTCTCTATCTTGCTGAAGGGTCCGACGAAGACAGGGGCAACGAGCTTGGCCTCCGGATCGACCTCGGCTCCTTCGGCCAGCCACACTCCTGGCCGGACCTGGAATCCAGGCGGCTCAGCGCCGACGAGGCGGCCCAGTACGTCGCTTTGGACAGTTAGGTACGAAGCCAGCGAGCCGACGTCCTCCCAGTAGCCAGAGGTCACGTGCCCGGCGACTTTGGCCCCGGACCTCAGCAGATCGGGAATGACATCGCGAGCCCAGTCGGATTCGCGATCGCTGGGGATCAGGTCGAGCACGTGAGGTTCGACTAGGTAGATGCCGGTGTTTACGGTGTCGCTGAGGACTTCCCCCCACCCAGGCTTCTCCAGCAGTCTCTCGATCCGCTCGGCGTCATCGAGCAGCGCCACGCCAAACTCGCGAGGGTCCCCGCGATGGGCCAGAAGCAGCGACATGTCCGCGCCCTGCCTGTCATGGAACTCCCTGAACGCGGTCAGATCCACTCCGGTGAGCGCGTCACCGGAGATGACCAGGAATGTGCCATCGGAGAGCGCCTGGCCCGACGCCTTGACGCTGCCAGCCGTGCCTAGCGGGCGCGTCTCGTTGCTATAGCGAATGCTGACGTCGAAATCGTGGCCGTCCTCGAAGTAGTCGCGTATCTGCGCGGCGTGGTAGTAGACCGCGACAATGAGATCCGTGATCTGGTGACGCCGCAGCAGGTCGATTGTGTGAGCCATCAGTGGCCGACCGACCACCGGGAGCATCGGCTTTGGCAAAGTGGTTGTCAGCGGCCGCATCCGGACGCCTTCCCCCCCTGCCATCAGAACGGCCTTCATCAGGACATGCCAACCGGGCGGGTCCTGATCACTCGACTTGCTTGTTCCATGTACAGAACAGCGGCGTACAGGTAGAGCCCCGTGCCCCAGAGCACGGACGCCCAGCCCACGACCTTGGCGATTTCCCCAACCGTCCCACCTATCGCGCCGAGCAGAATCAGCGGGAAGGCATACAGAAGGCAGAACGTGGCGGCCTTGCCGAGGAAGTGCACTGGCAGGCCGAGGACTCCCCGCCGCTTGAGCGCAGGCAGGAGCGCGGCCAGCACTAGGTCCCTGCCGAGAAGAACCAGGACAAGCCACCACGGCACAAGACCCCGAAGGGCCAGCGCGATGAGTGTCGCCGCGATGTAGGCGCGATCCGCTACTGGATCCAGAATCTGGCCGAGTCGAGAGATCTGCCCGGTCGCCCTGGCGATCTTGCCGTCAGCCCAGTCCGTGATCCCCGAGACCGCTAGAAGCGCGAACGCCCAACCGTCCGCCTTGGGGACCAGGATCAGCCACAGCAAGACGGGGATGCCGAGCAACCGCAGGAAGCTCAGGATGTTGGGGATCGTGAAGACGCGGTCGGTCTGGACTCGCGTTTCTTGGATCTTCACTGTCCGGGTCCGTCGGTCGGTGGCGGTGGAAGATCGGGCCATCCATCGTTCGCCCGACGTCGGCGGCTGCGGTATGCGACGGTGGCGCCGCTGGCGGCCGCCGCAGCGCCCAGAACTATCGCTGCCACAGACAGAGGAAACACAGTCGACGACGTGTATCCAACGACGAAACTGGCGGAAACTCCTGTGCGGCCGTCGGGGTTCATCACCACGACCGCGGCCGATCCGCCGGTGGGCGGCACATACTCAAATGACGGGTCGGAACCGACGGCCTGTCGCGTCCAGAATGTCTCATCCCGCGGAGGCGCTGGAGTGGATGTCCCAGGCACGGGCAGCGTCTTCCACTGCCCGTTCTCCTGGCCCACAACGTCGTACCGCGCTCCCCGCAGATACTGGTCAACAGTCGACGTCTGAGCCAGACCAAGGAACAGGCGCTCACCGGACTGGCTGCGCGCTCCGATCGTCGCCTTGCCCAGGAGGTCACCCCCGGGCAGGCCTGTGGTTACGGCGACGACATTGGCGACTAGCGCGTGCGCATCTGGACCGGAGGAGATCTCCTGTGTCGCCAGCGTCACCGTGCCTGAGGTCCCAAAGGTGTAGACCCCGACACCCCCCAGCGTCACCAGGGCGGTGCCGCAGACAATCAGAACGACCGCGATGGCTAGCTTCAACGCCCGCATTGCCCGTCCTCCACCCGCCTGGCACCGTGCCAGGAACCTGGTCAGCGTACCGTGAGCCAGCGTGGTTCCATCGGCCGTTGGCGATCCTTCACGCGCGCGGCGCGGTATACCCGAAGTGGGTCCGTGACTCCTCTACAGTCGGCATCATGGACGATCCATACGCAGACGAAGAGATCGCAGCTGGGGATCCGCGGGATTCAGACGAAACGCTGCCTCCCCCGGCGCCACGCGACGTGGCCACCGTCACGACGGAGGGCCTCGGCGTTCGCAGGTTCGATCAGTGGCTCGTGCGGAACCTGTCACTGAACGTGGCACCCGGATCCGTCGTGACCGTCGAGGGACCGGCTGGGGCCGGACACAGCAAGGTGCTGCTCGCCCTGTCCGGCAGGGTGGCGCCGGACGAAGGATCCGTCTGTGTGCTCGGCGGCGCCGGAGCCGTCGGCTGGATTCCTGAGCTGGGGATGCTCGACGAACAGCTCACGGTTGCCGAGACGATGACGGAATGCGCCGGAGCGATTGGCGCCCCTGAGGACGCGATAGCCGATGCGTTGGAGCTCACGGACCTGAGGGGCTGGGAGGACGTGCTGTGCGCGTATCTGACAACGCCCCAGCGCGTGAGGCTTGGAATGGCATGGGCGCTGCTTTCGCGTCCGGTGGCGCTGGCTGTTGACGCCACCGTTGGCGGGCCCGACGACAGTCTGTTCGCGCTCGCGTTTCACATCGCCAAGAGCGGCTGCGTCGTGCTGCTCGGGACCGCGGTTCCGGACGCACCATCTGACATGACCATCAGACTTCAGCCCAGCGAGGTGACCTCATGACCGGCCCTGTCAAGAACTCGCTTGTACGTTGGAACCGGCTGACGGCCTTGAGGCTTGCCATGATCGCCGTGCTGGTCGTTCCGCTGGTCTTCGGCGGTTTGATGGTTTGGTCCCACTGGAACCCCACCGGGAACATGAACAACGTGCCCGCCGCCATTGTGAACGAGGATGTCCCGGCGACTCTGCCGGGCAAGACGCTCAACGCAGGCAGCCAACTCGCCAACACGCTTGTGTCAGAGAACCGCCTTGCCTGGACCCAGACCACGATGGAGGAAGCGCAAAAGGGTTTGGACTCGGGCGCGTACTACATCGCCTTGCTGATTCCGTCGGACTTCTCGGCGGATCTGGCCAGCATCGACACAGCCTCCCCCACGCAATCGCAGTTGCGAGTTATCACCAACGACGCCACCAACTACGTGATCGACGAGATGGCTGATCGTGTGGTCGAACGTGTGCGCGTGGAAGCTAGCGAAGAGGTGCAGTTCGACTTCATGGATGCGGTCTACACGGCCATCGAAGAAGTGCAGGCCGAAGGCGGCAAGGCCTTCGACAATTCGACCACGCTTCTTCAAGAGGCGAAGAAGTACGCCAAGCGCGCCACGAAGCTGGCCGGGCAGGCGGCGGCGGACGTCAAGATCGATGAGCAGACGGCCGCACTCATGAAGCAGATCGAAGCCGCGTCGGCGGCGATTCCTTCATCCGCGAGCCAGATGGCAACGCAGTCAGCCTCCACCGCGAAATCTGCCAGCGCGGTTCGCAAGTCCGGACAGGACGTTGACGCGCAGCTTGTGAAGATCCAGAAGGAACTCCAAAGCCAAGGACTCGCGGCCCTGGCCAAGCAGGTCGGCGACGCGAAAACCGATCTGGACAAGAACGTGCTGTCGCAGACGGATTCCATCGCGCAGGCGACTGCGAAGGAAGCCGCCCAGGCCAAGGAGATATCAACCAAGACGTCTCAGGTAGCGACGCAGGCGAAGACGGCATCGACACAGCTGGCGCAAGAGGCGAAGAACTCCAAACAGGTGTCGAAGGCAGCAAGCCTGCTGGCTGATGAGTTGACCGGGAAGTTCGTTCCGGAGGTCGAGGAGATGGATCTCGCGTTGAAGCGTGCGGCGGCGCAGATCCCTCCAGTGACGGAGGCTGAGCGGCGTGCATTCAGCCAGGTCCTGTCCCAGCCCGTCAAAGTCGAGAACGACCGTCAGAATCCAGTCGCCGCCCCCGGTGACGGATACGCCTCCAACTTCCTGCCGGTGGCGATGTTCGTAGGCGCGATCTTGCTCCTGGTGCTCGTTCTCCCGTTGAACCCCAGGTTGCTGCATCTAGGCCGAAACCCGGTCCAGACCGTCTGGAACTCCTACGCGCCGTTGCTGATCTTCGGGTCTGCCGCCGCGTTCACGATGTTCATCGGGACCGTCGCACTCGTTGGCGTGCGGGCCGCCGCCTACATACCCCTACTCCTGGTGTGCCTGGTGACGATGGCGTGTTTCGCGGCGATCGTCCAGTTCCTGAAGGCAGCCATTGGCATGGCGGGAACATACGTAGCACTACTCCTGCTTGCTCTCCAGATGGCCGCTTCGGGCAGCGTCTTCCCGATCCAGTCGCTGAACAGTCTGTTCGGGCTCCTTCACCCGATCCTGCCCATGAGCTACAGCGTCGATGGAGTGCGCAGGACGATCGCTGGCGGGCCGCTGATGCCATACGTGGCGGTGGATCTACTGGTGCTGATCGGCATCGGCGCGCTATTCCTCGCCGGTACCGTCTGGATCGCGCATCGTCGACGGATCAGGACCGAGCCAACGTTGAAACCGGAGTTGGACATAGCCTGACGGGGCTGGTCCGCGGATCGTGCCAACACCAGCCCGGGTGAGAAGCCGTGGCCCTCTGGCCGTTGCCGCCATCGGAATCGTGTTCGGGGACATCGGCACGAGCCCGCTCTACTCGGTGCAGCAGATCTTCAGCGGGGCCCACACGATAGCTCCGGATCCGCCTCGTGTACTCGGGGCCATGTCCCTGATCTTCTGGACCGTGACCTTGATCGTCTCGGTGAAATACGTACTCGTCGTCATGCGGGCTGACAATGACGGCGAAGGCGGGATCATGGCCTTGGCATCCCTGACGGTCCTGCACCCGTTCAAGACCGCCAGGCGCAGGATGGTGCTTCTCGGGCTCGGTGTTTTCGGTGCGGCGCTCTTCTACGGCGACAGCATGATCACGCCAGCGGTCTCGGTGCTTAGCGCCGTGGAGGGCCTGGCGGTGTTCGACTCGGGCCTGCAACCGGTAGTCGTGCCGCTGGCTGTAGTCGTGCTGGTCACGCTCTTCGCGGTACAGCGATTCGGCACTGCTCGGGTTGGGGCGATCTTCGGGCCGATCATGATCGTCTGGTTCGTCGTGATCGGGGCGCTCGGGGTGGTGAGCATCATTGGGACTCCCTCTGTCCTTTCGAGCATCGCCCCGTCGAACGCTGTGTCGTTGTTCGTCAACGAGCCGCTCGTGGGGTTCTTGGCGCTCAGTTCGGTCATCCTCTGCGTCACCGGGGTTGAGGCGTTGTACGCGGACATGGGTCACTTCGGTACAGGGCCCATCAGGATCTCGTGGTTTGGCTTGGTGTCTTGGGCCCTGTATCTGAATTACATGGGGCAGGGGGCTCTTCTCCTCCGGGATCCTGGCGCCGCCGCGAACCCGTTCTACGAACTCGCTCCGGATGTGCTGCAGATTCCTCTCGTGGTTCTCGCCACGGTCGCCACCGTGATCGCGTCACAGGCCGTTATTTCCGGGGCGTTCTCCATGACCGACCAAGCGATCAAGCTTGGCTTCCTTCCGCGGATGACGGTCGTGCACACGTCAGCTCAGACGCGCGGCCAGATCTTCGTCCCGTTCATCAACGGGCTGTTGCTGATCTCCATCCTGGCTCTGGTTGTGGGCTTCCGAAGCTCATCGAACCTGGCCTCCGCCTATGGCCTAGCGGTCTCAGGTACTTTCGTGATCACGACGGTGCTGATCTGCGTTGTAGCGCGGACCCGGTGGCGCGTTCCCTGGGCGCTACTCGTGCCCGTGACGGCATTCTTCCTGGCCATTGAACTCGCGTTTGTAGCTTCGAACCTCACCAAGTTCAGCCACGGCGCCTGGGTTCCGGTATTCGTGGCGATCCTGATCGCGGCTGTGCTCACGACCTGGGCGCGTGGACGGACCCTTCTGCGCGATCAGATGAACAAGTACTCGATGTCAAACGCGGAGCTTGCCGCCGCTTTTGCTGAGCCTGACACCGCGCGCACCCAGGGAACAGCGGTCTACCTGACGATGGATCAACGGCCGCCTCTGGCGCTGACCGAGCACTTCCATCTGGGAAGGACCACCAGGAATCTGACGGTGCAGGTTGCCATCGAGACTGCCCGCGTTCCCGTCGTCGCTGAGGACGCTCGGGTCGATGTGGAGATGGTGTGCCCGGGCTTCGCGCGGGTCGTGTCAAGACACGGATTCATGGAGAAGATCGACATCGGTCGGGATTTGCGGGCAGCCCAGGCCAAGGGACTTCAGGTCGAAGATCCCGTGATCTACGTCGTGCACACGTCACGAGTCGAACCCCATGGCCGACAGGGAATGGCGCTGTGGCGCAAGCACCTGTTCGCATTCATGTCGCGCAATGCGGCCGATCCGGCTTCTGCCTTCCGACTTGAGGACGAAGACGTGGTCGAGTACGCCAGCGTTGTGCCGATCTGACCCTGAACCGACGCGAATTGTCGGTCCGCTTCATTCGATGTGCTGCCCTAGGATGCTGAGATGCGGATAGCTGTCTTCGGGACAAAGCCATATGACGTCGACTCACTGACCGTCGCGAACGAGGCCTACTCCTTTGAGCTCAGGTTCATTGAGGCCAGGCTGACCTCACAAACCGCTGAGCTTGCGCGCGGGTGCGATGCGGTGTGTGTATTCGTCAACGATCACGGCAACGAGCGAGTTCTCAAGGCGCTGTCTGACGTGGGGGTCAAGTACATCGCGTTGCGCTGCGCCGGCTTCGATCGACTGAATGTCGAGGAGGCGCATCGCTTGGGATTGAAGATCGTCAGGGTGCCGTCCTATTCGCCGCACGCCATCGCCGAACACACCGTGGCGCTGCTGCTGTGCCTGGATCGCAAGATCCATCGCGCGTATAACCGCGTACGCGAAGGCAACTTCGCCCTTAACGGACTGCTTGGCTGGGATCTCTACGGCAAGACTGTCGGTCTGATCGGTACGGGCAACATCGGCTACTGGACAGCCAAGGCGTTCAAGGGGTTCGGGTGCGACGTGCTCGCGTATGACCTCTACCCAACCGACCAGGTCAGGGAACTCGGCGTCGAGTTCGTGTCGCATGAGGAGCTACTGGCCAGAAGCGACGCTGTGAGCCTGCATGTGCCTTTGCTGCCGAGCACGATTCACCTGATGGACGCCGAACGTATCGCGATGATGAAGCGTGGAGCGATTCTGGTGAACACAAGTCGCGGCGGCCTGATCAACACCCAGGCGGCAATCGATGCGCTGATGTCGGGGCAACTATCCGGCTTGGCGATCGATGTCTATGAGGGCGAGGGAGACCTGTTCTTCGAGGATCGAAGTTCGTCAGTGCACATCGATCCGAAGCTGAGCATCCTCGTCTCGCTTCCGAATGTTCTCGTGACCGCTCACCAAGCCTTCTTCACCCGCGAGGCCCTGGCGAACATCGCGGAGGTCACGATGGAGAACCTGGCCATCCTGGACCGCGGTGAGAACTGCCCGAACGAGGTACTTCCGCCCAAGCCCTGACACCCGCGGATTCAAACGCCCGGCAGATCCAAATCCGAGGCCCATCCGCGCATGCCCGACTCGTCGTGAGGATGCGGGGCGTTTGGATCACGGTTGGGATGTGACGGGTGGTGGCCCTCTTCGATGTGCGCTACCGGGTCGGACAGATCGTGTATTTCAGCGTCGTCCGCGAGAATGTCAAGACCCAGATCGAAATGCCTGAATCCTGGGTCGTCTCCCGATAGACCGGGAACACCATGCGACTTCATCAGTTGCCTCCCTTGGCTCGCCAAGTCCAGTGTCCCTCCCGCTTGGCCCGGACGGAAGCGGACGGGCGGGTCAGTTCAGCTGGCGGCGGGCGGATGGTCACCAGGACGTAGCCTTGTCAGATGCGCTGGCCGACCGTACCCCACATCGGTGAGCAGAATCTGGCCTTCGAGTGGCTGTTGGGGCGCTTGGCCATGATCGCGACTCTGGCGGTCTTCGTCAGCCGCGAGGCGCCCGGCTTCCGCCTACTGGACAATCCCTCCAAGGTCCGGCTCGGGTTGGCGATCGTGGTGTTCATCGTGACCTGGGCCTGGTTCTGGCTGAAGCTGGCGGCCGGGCCGGAGACCGCGTGGCATGCGACGGCGGTGGTGTTGATGGTGGCCTCGGCGACGGTCCTGGTGTTGGACAGGCCGATTGGATTGTTCCCCTTCTACTATGCGGTGATCGTCGCCGGAGCCGCGTTCCGGTGGCGGATCGGAGCCGCGCTCGCGGCCGGCACCCTCGCGCTGGCTACGTGTGTGTGGTGGTTCTCGGGGATGGCGGCCGCATGGTCGCTCCAGTCCGTCGCGGTGACCGCATTGCTCGGTGGGGCCGCTGTCGTGGTGCGCCGCTACGTTGGCGTGCGGCTGGAGCTTCAGCAAACCAAGGAGGAACTCCAGCGCCTCGCCGCAGCAGATGCCCGCGCGAAGCTCGGCCGCGATTTGCACGATCAGCTTGGCCAGAACTTGACGACTACGGTGATGCAAGGCGAGCTCCTCCTGATGGATCTGCCACCGGGCTGTGACGAGAATGTGGTCCAACGAGCGCAACTCCTGGTGTCGACGGCTCGCGAGGGACTCGTGCTGATGCGGGAGATGGTTACCGAACTGCGAGCCCGTGGCGCGAACGTCGAGGCCGCACTGGGAAGGCAACTGCTCGAGTCCTGCGGAATCGTCTGCTCCTTCCAGTTGCCAACCGATCCCCTGCCTGGCGAAACGGACGCCGCGTTCGGCTGGGTCCTGCGAGAGGCCGTCACCAATGTCGTGCGGCACAGTGGTGCTACCGAATGCACTGTCACGATCCGCAAGGACGGCGGCGGATGCGACCTCAGGGTCAGCGACAACGGGCGTGGAGCGGTGTCCGCCGCGCAGGGAAACGGGTTGACCCACATGCGCGAACGCCTCGAGCTCGCAGGCGGCACGCTGTCGGTTATCACGAGTACGACGGGTGGCTATGCGCTCACCGCGAGCGTGCCAGCCGCAGCGGCCGCTGGCGTTGAGGTGGCGCCTTGATATCAGTAGTAGTTGCCGAAGATCAGGCCCTGCTGCGGGGGGCTTTGTGTGAGATCCTGTCCCGAACTGACGACATCCAGGTCGTCGGCCAATGCGCGCGCGGCGACGAGGTTCCAGCGGAGGTCGTGCGGCTACGACCAGACGTAGCCGTGCTGGACATTGAGATGCCCGGCTTGGACGGGTTGGAAGTCGCCCGGCAACTCACATCCGTGGCTCCGGTGACACGTGTGCTGATGCTGACAGTTTTCGGCAAGCCTGGGTATCTGAGGCGGGCGATGAACAACGGGGCCTTGGGCTTCGTGCTCAAGGACAGCCCTCCCGATCAGTTGGTCGACGCCATACGGCGAACGGCGAATGGGGAGCGCGTGGTTGACCCGGAGCTTGCCATCACCGCGCTGCGCCGGGGCGACTCACCATTAACACCGCGAGAAACCGAAGTCCTGGCTGCCAGCCGCCGGTTCCCGGGGACAGCTGATCTGGCGCGGCATTTGCACCTGAGCGCCGGGACTGTGCGCAACACGATTTCCACCGCGATTCAGAAACTGGCCGCGACGGGGCGAGCCGATGCCGCTCGCATCGCGGATGACAACGGATGGCTGTGAGCGTGCGCTCGCAGCCCTGACATTTGTAATGGCACAACCGTGATTGATGTGTCTGGTGCTCCGGGTCGGACGCTCCTAGTTTTCGTTGCGTGACATATTCGAAGCCCGCGCCGCCGTTGGATCCCAGTACTCCACCTCAACTACTACCCCCGCCATGGCAGCCCCCGCCTCCATCTGAGACCTGGATAGCCCGCCGCTTCCGAAGTCTGCTCCCCTCAGCGGTGGCCCCGCTATCGGGGCTGCTGCTAGTCGGCGCCGTCGCGCTGGTCTTCGACCTGAGTGCGAATGGCGGCCTGGGCGGTTTCGGCTTCTTCACCTTCGTCTGCGTACTGGTCGCTGCCCTCTACGCGGGTGGGACGCGCAACGCATCGCAGGTGACCGCCCTGGCGTGCGCTGTCCTGCTATCGGCGATCTGGGTCTTCCGTGAGAGCGGCTGGATGAGACTTTCCTCGTCGCTGTTGGTCGTCGCTTGCCTGTTGGCCGCCCTGACTGTCGCACGGGATCGGCCGGTGTTCGATGTCCGGTGGGTCGACACCATGGTTGCGGCGTACGACGCGATCGTTTCCTTCCTTCTCATGCCTGCGTGGCTGATCCGGGGTTCCCGACGTGCGTGCCCTCCAGTCACGCGTCGCGGCGCGGATATCACCGTGCGACTCGTGTGTCTGGGACTTCCGCTGCTTCTCACGATCGCGGCCCTGCTCGCCTGGTCGGACGCCGCGTTCGCAAGCCTGTTCAGCATCAGCATGACCGCGGTCATGACTCACGGTGTCCTGTTCTTCATCGGGCTCGCGATTGCCGGCTGGTTCATGCGCTGCGCGGTCGTCCGTGACGCGCGTGTCCCCACCCGGGCCAGCGCGCTGAGAGCGTCCTTCGCGGAAACTGTCGCGATCCTTGGCGGGATCGCGCTGCTCCTGGGGGCGTTCGCGAGCGTCCAGATCGCCACCGCACTGGATGACAGCGGCCCTGTGGGCAAGGGGTCGGCGGCCGCCTACTCTGCCCATGCGAGATCTGGCTACTTCCAGCTGCTGGCGGTCGTCGCCATCGTCGTGATGACTCTCGTTGTGTTTGACAGGTTGGCCCAGCACGAGCACCGGTGGCAGCGGCTCACTCAGATAGCTCTCTCGCTGGCGATCGTCGGCCTGAGCATCGCTATCGCGGGTGTTGCGTTGCGTCGGCTCGCGCAGTACTCGGAGGCCTTCGGGCTGACCATGCTGCGACTCGTCGCGATCCCAGCGGCGGCTTGGATGGTGATCTTGCTCGTGCTGGTGGCGGTGTCGGTGTGCGGCGGGCGCCGGCGCAGCTGGCTGCCAGGAGTCGCCGGTATCGCACTGGTGGCGATTTGGTTGGGCTTCGCGGCGATCAATCCTCAGCAGGTCATGGTCGACTACGACTTCGCCCATGCCGACGAGGCGCGACTGGACCTGCGCTACCTCACATCGCTGTCGAGCGACGCCACACCCGCACTCGCCGCGCATGTCGCGGACCTGCCGCTGGAAGAGCAGGCGCTGGTGCGCAGGCGTATGTGCTGGCGCGGGGACCGGCCTGTCGGGCTTGCGCAGCTCAGCGTGTCTCAGATCAAGGCCCAGGAAGCCCTCGAGGCGATGTGTCCGTGACCACCGCGACTGGGTCGGCACGTGGCGGTCTGAAGATCCTGCCGTCCGGATGGCCGGGCTGGGTGGTTGGCGTTGCCGTTGCGGGGGTCGCCGACATTACCGCCTTTCGCTACCTCGGAGTCGAGACGGGGGTACTGGCCTTCGCTATCGCCTTCACGCCATTCGTGTGCTTGGCCTCGGTGCTTCTGCTGCCGCTGGCGCTGCTGTCACGATCGGTGGCGGTAGCGGCAGTCGCCGTGGCTGCGGCCGCCATTCAGCTCTGGTGGCTTGTGCCTGGCTTCGTGGGCGCCGGCGTGCCGTCGGACTCCCCCGCCACATTGACGGTCATGACGTCCAATCTGCAGGTCGGACGAGCCGACGCTGACCGGATCACCGGGCTGGTCAGCGCGAATCGCGTCGATCTGCTCGGCGTCCAGGAGATGACCGCCCCGGCCCGCGAACGGCTACGCGAAGCTGGCATCGATTCGCTGTTGCCATTCGGCCGCTTCGACAACTCCGGCAACGGGATCTGGTCCCGATATCCGATCGGGGGACCTGACGCAGGCGGCGTCGCTCTGGAATGGCCGACCCTGGGTGCTCGAGTGGAGGGCCCGCGCGGAGACTTCACCTTCGTCACCGTTCATCCGTCGGCACCGCTGACACCTGGCCACGCCAGGTGGACCGCCGACCAGCCACTGCTGCTGGCGAACCTGAACTCGACTCGCGGACCGGTAGTTGTCGCTGGCGACTTCAACGCAACTCTTGACCACCGAATCATGCGGGATCTCCAAGCCGCAGGATTCTCAGATGCTGCCGAGGCCTCGGGGGCAGGCCTGAATCCGACCTGGCCCGCGGGTCGGCGGCTGCCATTCCCAGCAGTGAGCATTGACCATGTCATCTACCGCGACATCGATCTGGCTCCGGTCAACACCTTCACTGAGACCGTCGGCGGGTCGGACCACTTGGCTGTGATCGTCCGTTTCGCTGAGGCGTCAGCTGAGGTCCGGTCGTAATGCGCAGCTGTGCCGAAGGCCTGCCAGAGCCGGAGTTGGGCTACGGTTGCGTAAGTTCACTGGCATGTCCGTTGGGAGCGACCTTGTTGGGCAGCGAGAAGAAGTCCGCGGCTGTGGACGCGTGCGCTGCCATCGCGGAAGTTTCCACAGTTGTCGAAGAGATCCACAAGATCATGATCGGCAGGACCTACAGGGCGATTGGGCTTGGCGGCGCTCTCCCCGAGCGGGGACACCGCGCCCGCGTCAGTGGCATCTACAAGGCTCTCCGGGCAGCTGTGAAGGTAGCGGGATTCGTTACCGGAACCACACTTGAAGCCACCTCGTCGCCCGACTCGAAGCCGCTGGCTGATACCCCCCGAGGTGCCGCGTTCGTGGCCGGACTGACATGCGCTTTTGGCGACTCTCTTCGTGGCGTCGGCAGTGCTCTGGCCACCGAGATGTCAGTCCGCATCGCGGGCCGGGCGATCGCGGCGGACACAGCCAGCTTGCGTAGGGCCTACCCCGTCGCCCGTCCCCGGATCGTCGTGTTCCTGCACGGATTCGGCGGCACGGAGTTCAATTGGGGCAGGCAGTTCTCATACGCGGACCACCTTCGGCGCGACCTGGACATCTCACCTGTGCAGATCCGCTATAACTCCGGAGTGCGCGTGTGCGACAGCGGATTGGACCTTGATCGTCTGCTTGATGTTCTGGTCCGCGAATGGCCAGTTGAAGTCGAGTCCATCGACATTGTCGCCCACTCGTTCGGCGGGCTAGTCGCGCGAAGCGCCTGCGCGATCGCGGAGCGGCGAGGAGCGTGCGAAGGCCAGTCGCGATGGCTGCGACTCCTGGACAACGTGTGCTATCTGGCGGTTCCAAACCACGGCGTGCCAACGGAACGCGTGGCCGCCACCGCCATCTCAACACTTGGCGCGTCCCGGGTGGGCGCGCCCATCGCCCGCCTCGCGAATCGGCGCAGTGCGGCCATCAAGGATCTGCGTCACGGGTCAATCAGCGAAGCCGACACGGCGCATGGCGACGCTAACCGACGTGAACTGCTGGACCATCAGCACTTGCCGTTGGCTGACAATGTGCGGCACCACTTCGTATGCGCGACCGCCCTGCCTCCCCACTTCGGAAAACTGTCGCACGCAGTTGGCGACTACCTCGTGCAGCCAACCAGCGCGCTCGCCAGTCGCGCCTCCGGCGCTCGCGAACCGTTCACTCCTACCAGCGTGCACCCACTCACAGGGAAGCATCACAACAACCTCCTCCAAGATGACGATGTGTTCCAGATCCTTCGGGACACGTTGGCCAGATGACGGCCGGGCCAGGGCGCTAGTCGCTACTTGTCGTGGCTCGGGGCGGCGTTCTCGGCAGCGGATTCATCGGCCTCCTCGGCCTCAGCCAGGCGCTTGGCCGCGCTTCGGGTTGCCTTTCCTACTTGATCGACCGCTATTGAGGCGACCTTGCCAGCGCCCGCGGCGGCGCCCACAGCCGCTTCGGCCGCGGCCCCCGCTGCTGCTCCGGCCGCTGACTGTACTGGGCCGACTTCCTCGGTCTCGTTCTCGGAAGGCTCGGGTGGGCGGACGCGCTTGCGCTTCGTCAAGAAGTCGGCTGGCGTTTCGCCGTAGCGGCCAGATCCCTCCAGATGCAGCGTGCTCAGCCATTCCAGCGCCAGGTCGTACGCTGCGGACGCCATCTCGTCACTATCCCCGAACTCGTCGGGTCGGGATGTAATGGGCCATGGCCCGGGCAAGTACAGGACCGTCTTGTCCGCCACCTTCTCAAGGTCCCTACGGACCTGCTGAGCCGCCATGATCGCCGCCGTGCGCATGAGTAGCCCGACATAGGTGTCATCACGCTCTGGCGCTACAACCGTGAAGCCGCAGTCAAGCACGACCATGGTTTCGGCTCCCTGCGTCGCCGCGGCGGCGATCGGAACATTGGCGACGAGTCCTCCGTCGACGAGGTTCCTGCCGTCTCGGGGAACTTGAGGGAAGACCAGCGGAATCGCGGCGCTGGCCAGGAGCGCCGAGACCAGGTCGCCGTCGTTGATCAAGACCGCATCGCCGGTGTCGAAGTCAGTGGCTATAGCTGTATGCGGCAGCGTCAGGTCAGAGAAGTCGCGGGAGGTAAGCGATTTCTCAATCAGCGCGCGGAGTCCGTCGTTGCGAGTGGCGGATGGCTGGCCGGAGACCATGCTCACCGCCATGCCGACGGTGTTGCCGAACACGTCTCCCCTCACGATGGAGGACCAGAGCTCGCTGAGCTTGGCTGGAGCTTCTTTTGGATCTTCAGCTACGAGGGCGCCGTTGAGCGCTCCTACGGAAGTGCCTACAACCAGATCTGGTTCGATGTCGGTCTCGGCCAGCGCCCTGAGGTGCCCGACTTGGACCGCGCCGTAGGACGCGCCGCCCGCCAGCACGAAGGCCACGGGCTTAGGAAGAAACCGGGCCAGTTCGATCGTTGGCATTGAACTCCATTTCGCCCGCTGTGCGAGTTTGACTGGCGTTACCCAAAGCGCAACACGGACACAGTGTTGGGGTAGATGCCGCCGAAACCAGTGTTGGTGACGAACAGCTTCCGTCCGCTCTTCCTGAACGCGACGTCCGTCGGCGCGAACCCAGTGGCACGCGTCTTCGTCTTCCCCGTACGCAGGTTCACGATCGCCACTTTCCCAGTGGTCGAATTCGCGACCGCGAGTCTGGTCTTCCACCGCTTCACCGAGAAAGCCATGCCCTGAGGGCCGAGTTCGACGTTCGTGTCTCCGAAACCAACGTCGTACTCCTTACCCTCGGACAGGTCACTGGACCGATACCGCTGAACGGTGTGCCCGCTGACACCGGTCCAGCCGTCGTTGATGCATTGCTTCGACACGTAGAGCCACTTGGACTTCGGCCCCAGCAGCAGGTCGCCAGCGAACATCCAGAGCGTCTCCTCGGTGATGTCCACCTGCTTCACGACGCGCCCCGACTCAGCTCGGATCTTCATGAGCTGGGGGTGCGCCGTGTTATCAGGCTGGATGTTCGCGGTCCACGCGAACAGGAACTTCCCATGCGGGGAGATCGTCTGGGCCGAGAATCCCTCGCTGCCAGGAACGTCGCGTACGCGACGGTTGCGAAGATTCGTCCGCTGAATCGGCCCTCCGCCGGGCGAGGCATACAAGTACTTCCCGTCGGGCGACAGCACCAGGCTTCCGCCAGAGCTCTTGTACTTGCGCACTTTGCCGGTAGTTGTGTTGATGGCCCTGACCCCGAAGTCGGAGCTCACCGAGACGAATACGGTCTTGCCGTCGGGGGTCGCGATCACGTTCTCCGCGTCCGGGAAGCCGGTATAGCGGGCGACCACCTTGTTCGACCTGATGTCGATCGCGGCTACGGAGTCGGTCCCCAGGACGGCCACATACATCCTGCCTCGCGCCCGAGCGATACCTGTTGGGCTGCCGCCGACCTTGATTTGCTTGGCCTGAGACACGCGGGCCGCCGGGTCGAAGCCCGGGTCCTGAGTTGGCGCGCTTGGCCGCGCCGTGCCCAACCCCGGCGCGAGAATCCCGATGCCGATTACGCCAGCAGCCATCCCCGCAGTTGCCCAGTTCATGCTCGCCCTCTCGATCGTCTTCACCCTGCCACAAGTGTGGCGTGTCGGTAGGTTTGTCGTCGTGCCATTTCGAGATCGGTCTATGCGACTGGCGCCCGCTTGTGTAAGCGACTACCGGGAGTTCGCGCGCCGAAGGCTCCCCCGCCAACTCTTCGACTACATCGACGGCGGTTCCTACGCCGAGACAACGATGAAGTCGAACATCGAAGACCTCGCCTCCGTCAAGCTCAGGCAACGCGTGCTTCGGGATGTCTCGCACATCCAGTTGGGCACGCGAGTCTTGGGCGACGACTTGGCGATCCCAATGGTCCTGGGCCCGGTTGGCTTGGCGGGGATGTTCGCCAAGCGAGCCGAGGTGCAGGCCGCCCGAGCAGCTGAACGATGCGGGGTGAGCTTCTGCGAGTCGACGGTTTCGATCTGCGGGATCGATGAGGTGCGAGCGGCCACGACCCGGCCGTTCTGGTTTCAGCTCTACGTGATCCGGGACCGGGGCTATGCCGAACACCTGATGCACCGCGCGCACGATGCCGGATCCCCCGTCCTGGTGCTCACCGCCGACCTATCCGTGGTCGGGGCTCGCTACAGGGATACGCGCAACGGCCTCACTGATCCGATCTGGCCACCCAAGCATGTCTTCCGTGGCATCGATCTAGGACGGCACGTTCGTTGGGTCATGAACGTGGGGCTGGGAGGCCACCCGCTCGTGTTCGGCAATCTCGAAGAAATCGTGCCTGGGGCGCACACACCAAACGCCTTCCGCGACTGGGTGGACAGCCAGTTTGACCCGAGCGTTACCTGGGCCGACTTGGATTGGGTTCGCGATCACTGGCCCGGGAAGCTGGTCATCAAGGGAATCCTTGACCCAGATGACGCGGTACAGGCAGTCGCCCATGGAGTGGATGGGATCATCGTCTCCAATCACGGCGGGCGCCAGCTCGATGCGACCCCGTCGACGATCTCCGCGTTGCCGGGCATCGTCGAAGCTGTCGGGGACAAGACCGACGTTCTCGTCGACGGCGGGATCCGCAGCGGACTGGACGTTGTCAAGGCGCTCGCGCTCGGCGCGAAGGCGTGCCTCGTCGGCCGACCGTGGGCTTGGGCGGTGGCCGCTCGCGGTGAGGCCGGTGTGGCACACATGCTTGACGTCATCAAGGCGGAGATGCAGGTAGCGATGTCGCTGACCGGTGTAACCGACGTCGCTGACCTCGACCGGAGCGTCCTGCTGAACGCCTGAGTCTGCGAGGGCCGTCAGAACATCGCGGGGACCATAGCCTCGATAAGGTGCGGACCGGGCTTGGCGAAAGCCTTTCGCATCGAGTCGGCCAGCTCCTCGCAAGTCGCTGCCCGTGTCGCCGGGACGCCGAGTCCTTGCGAAATGGCCACGAAGTCCAACGCGGGGTCTTCCAAGCTCAGCATCCTCTTGGCCCTCTCGCGCGCGGCGTGCGCGCCGACCCGGCCCAGCTCCATGTTGAGGATCGAGTAGGAGCGGTTGTTGAAGATGATCGTGGTGACGTCCAGGCCCTCGCGCGCCTGAGTCCACAGTGACTGGATCGTGTACAGGCTGCTGCCATCACCGTCGAGGCAGATCACCGGGCGGTCCGGGCACGCCACCGCCGCTCCCGTGGCGACGGGCAGGCCTTGGCCGATCGAGCCACCGGTGAGGTTCAGCCAATCGTGACGGGGTGAGCCAGCGGTGTGCATGGGGACCAGGAGTCCCGAGGTGTTCGCCTCGTCGGACACGATCGCGTTCTCTGGCAGGAGCGCGCCCAGGACTTGCGCGAACGTCTCCACAGTCAGGTCGCCTGACGGGATCTCGGGTCGCGACAGTTCGGCACAGGCAACGACCGCGTCGGCGACGCCCAGAGCTTCGGCCAACTTGGTCAGACTGGCGAACGAGTCGTCAGTATCGGCGGCAAGCGTCTGCGGCTCGCACCCGTTCGGTACCAGATAGGAAGGCTTATCCGGGTAGGCGAAGAACGACACCGGCGCCTTGGCGTCGACGAGGATGAGGTGGCTGAGCCCAGCGAGCTGAACAGACGCCATCTCGGCCAGGTAGCCGAGCCGGTCGATCGGTGGTATGCCCGCGCCGCGTTCGAGCCGGGCAGGGAAGGTCTCGGCGAGCAACTTCGCGCCGGTCGCCTGGGCGATGCGCGCTGCCGCCATAAGCCCCGGTTCGAGCAGCGATGTGCCTCCCAGGAACAGTGCAGTCGGCTCACCGCTTCGCAACGCCGCCACGGCGCGCTCGATGGTCTGGTCGCTGGCGACCGGCGGCACCGTAGCCGGGCGGGGCGCGGCTGGCACTCCGCCTTCAAGCCAGCTGACATCCGCTGGGAGGATCAACGTGGCGACCTGTCCGGGAGGGCCGAGCGACGCGGCCACGGCGTCGGCGGCGTCGGCGGCGACATCGACTGTCCGCCGCGATGTCCGCACCCACGAAGAGGCGTTGCGGGCGACGGTCTCGATGTCGGATTGAAGCTGAGCGTCGTACTTGCGGTGGTAGGTGGCGTGGTCCCCCACGATGTTCACTACGGGGGTCTTGCCCTTTCGAGCGTTGTGCAGGTTCGCTAGGCCGTTACCGAGCCCTGGCCCCAGGTGAAGAAGCGTCGCCGCGGGGCGGCCGGTCATCCTTGCGTAGCCGTCCGCCGCACCTGTGGCCACGCCTTCGAACAGCACCAGGACGCCTCGCATCTCAGGCACGTCATCGAGAGCGACGACGAAGTGCATCTCGGATGTACCCGGATTCGAGAAGCACACCTCGACGCCGGAATCGACCAGCGTCCGGATCAGAGACTGTGCACCATTCATCGCGCAACCACTTCCTCTTGGTCGAAGATCTTGCCCGCGTTGAGGATCCCCTTGGGATCGAATGCCGCCTTGACCCGACGCATCAGGGCCACCTTGGCCGGGTCTTCGAGTTCCTCGAAGTACCGCTTCTTCTCAGTTCCCAAGGCGTGCTCTCCGGAGATCGCGCCCCCGAGGTCCATGGCCGCACCGAACAGTTCCAGCAGGACCTTATGCAGGATCTCAGGGTCCTTGCAGAACACAGCCAAGTGCACGTTGCCGTCTCCGGCGTGACCACAGCCAGCGATCCACGTCTGGTTGGCAGTAGCGACTTGTTGAGCCTTCGCCAGGAACACCGGGATCGCCGCGCGCGGTACGACCGTGTCCACGATCTCATCGGCGCCGGCGGCCTTGGCGACCCAGAACGCCTTCTCCCTGGCCGAGATCAGCTTCGCCGCAGACTCGGAGGGCAGGACGTACATGTCCATGGCGCCAAGCTCATCCAGCAGGCCGCAGGTGGTCTCGACGACTTGCTCGAGCCTGTCCTCGCCTAAGTCCTCCAAGCCAACCACCAGGTACGCCGCCGCCTTCTCCTTCACCGCAGGGGGAATGCCGAGATTCAGGTCAGCGCTATGGGCCGTCGCGGCCATAGTGACCATGTCGACGTACTCAAGCAGCGCCGGGCCGATCCCGCTGGCCACGATCCTCGGCACCGCCTTGGCGACTTCGCTGACTGTCGTGAACGGCGCCAGCACTGTAGCCCCGCATCTGGGCCTGGGAACAAGCTTCAGGGTTGCCCGCGTGACGATCGCCAGAGTGCCCTCCGACCCGACGATCAGCTGAGTCAGGTCATATCCGGTGGAGTTCTTGGCGACGGGTCCGCCTGTCTCGATGACTTCGCCTGTGGCGAGCACGGCTTGCAGGCCGAGGACGTTGTGCCGTGTGACTCCGTACTTGACCGCACGCATGCCGCCAGCGTTCGTAGCTACGTTGCCGCCGAGGCTCGCCGAGTACTCCCCCGGATAGACCGCGTAGGCAAGGCCCGACGGGGCCAGAGCTTCGTCGAGCTGGCTGAGCAGTACGCCGGGCTCCACCGTGGCGACGGAGTTGTCGGCGTCGATCTCGATGATCCTGTTCATGCGTTCGAACGAGATCAGGATTCCGTCGGCTGTCGGCACGCAGGCGCCAGACAGTCCGGTCCCGGCCCCGCGCGCGGTGACAGGCACGCCGTGCTCGTTCGCTATCGACAGCACCGACCGGACGTCTCCGACCGACTCGACGCGGACAAGGGCCGCTGGTGTCACCCAGGACGCCGTGAGTGACTCATCGTGGGTGTAGTCCTCGCCGATGTCCGATCCGACACTGACCTTCCCGGCGCCAAGCGCATCAGTGAGCAGCTCCGTCAGCTCGGCCACCTGATACCTCCACGCGGAGTTCGATTCCGATCGCGATGGGCCACCGGAAAGCGTTCAGGAGTCTACGCGGATCGGGCTGTCCAACGCCCATCAATGCGAGGGGCTTGACCCGTCGGCGCGACCGGGCGATAGCGGTCCAACGCGCGCTCGGTGCGCAGCAGTGCGCGCAGGCCGAAGCGGGCTAGACCGCCGAGTAGGGCTATCGCTCCCAGCGGCGGTCTCGCCCCGGGCTCCCAGTCGGCTAGCTTCGGCAGCATGCCGGAGTCGGCGCAGCCTTCCAGGGAGAACACATACAGCCGCTCGGTCCCGAAGGAGGCCGCCCAGTCGAGTTGTTGCTGGACCTGTCCCCAGTCGAGCACCCGGGGTCCGTCCTGGTCGGCGAAGACGCCGCCTCCGGTGACGCCGATGGCCGCAGCCCGGTTGCCCCGGAGGAACGCCAGCGCGAGCGCCCTGCCCAGGTACGTCGAGTACGCCATCGGCACGCGGTCGTCCGCTGGGGCGTCGACAATCCCGAGGACCCTGCGAAGCAGGGTGGAGCCAGCCCTCACCTCGTCCAAGATCAGCGGGATGCAGTACGTCTCGACGCTCCGGCCGGTTCGGCGGATCGCCTCACAAAGTTGGGCGTACGCGGATTCGGCGGCGTCGATCGTCGCGCGGCTCCTGCGCCGCCGGATCAGGCGGACGAGTGCTGGCAGGCCGTCGTGGATCAGCTCGTCCAGGTCCTTCCGTGGAGGCTCGATGTCCAGCCCGACTCTTGCTAGGCGAAGGTCATTCTCGTGGGCGAAGGCGTCCAGCTCGCGGAAGCGGCCCAACGCTTTCTCCGCGTTGTCGGCGTTGAGCCAGTAGCCGTCAGCCGGGTCGAGCAACAGCCAGGCCGTGACCTCAATGCCACGAGCCTCGAGCGCCCGAATGGCCTGCGCCCGCTCGGCGCTCAGATCCAGCATCGCCATCGAGATGCCGAACCGCCCCGTGCGCAGAGCAGCATCGACTTCTCCCCGCGCCAGAAGCTCGACGAGTTCCGGAGCCTCGAGTTCGGTGAACAGCGTGATCGGGACCCGCGAGCTGCGCTCCATGGGGGCAGCCTATGAGGCGAAGGTTGCCCGTGTCCTATCACCCGAGCCGCGAGGGGACCCTCCCCAGCCGGCGGCGTGGACCCGGTGCCGCCCGACCGATTGCCAGCATCAGGCGACACACCTGAGTGATGACCAGCGCCAGAGCGATACCTGTCAGGGCTAGGGCGATTCCAGCCAGCGGTCCCGGCTCGGCGGTGACAACCCTTGAGAGCAAACCCACCAGCAGGATCGCGACGACGGTCAGCAGCCAGAACCACCGCTGAGCCCGCCGCAACGCAACCGTCGGATCCATGTCAAGCCCCCATCATCTCGAGGTGCTCCTGGGCGGGCTGAAGCAGCATCATGAGTGTTAGCGCTATGTAGGCGATCAGGAACAAGGCGCCGAGGGCGAGTGCGACCCTGCGCCGTTTCGGGTGCCGGGCCGGGTTGCGGTCGACGAACGGAACGATGAAGAGCACCCCGAACAGGCCCGCTGACCCCCATAGGATGCCCGGGAGCCCGATCCAGTTCTCGAGAGTGAACATGGGCCAGAACTGCCACAGCGGCGTAGTGATCTCCAAACCCGACGCCGGTGGCGTGCCGATGCCGGTCGGCACGACCAACGCGAGCAGACCGAGGATGCCGACCAACGCGAGGCCGAACGCGGAGATCCGCCGCATGTGCTGGGTGAACGGCTCGGTCGGCTCGCTGGCCGGAGCCTGACCGTCACCCGTGTCTGGCAGCAGAGGATGCGGACTGATCTTGTGCCGCTTGATGAGCAGGACGTGAAGAAACAGCAGCACGACAATCAATATCGGAATGATCGCCACATGTGCGGCGTAGATCCGAGCTAGCACGGAGATGTCGGGCGCGAACTCAGGAGTGAAGAAGGACCCGGCTGGACCGAGGAGTTCAGCTGCCGCGATGTTGTGTCCGAGCGCCTCGAAGCCTTCCTGGTCCCACTTGAGCACGCTGCCTGTGAAGATGGCCAGGAAGGTGAGCACGAACATGCTCACTCCGATCAGGTAGTTGCCCTCACGCGGCTTCTTGTACGACGCCGTCAGGAACACCCGCAACAGATGCAGACCGGCGAGCACGTACATCGCCTGCGCTGCCCAGAAGTGGATGTCGCGGATGAACGCGCCGCCGGGTACGTCGGTCATGATGTCCCGGACCGACTGGTTCGCGTCCGTTGGGTACGGGGAGTACCACTGAGCCAGAGCCATGCCCGTGACGATCAGCACGACGAGACTCACCGCAGTCAGACCACCGAGGCTCCAGGCGAGTCGGTTGGAGTGCTCCGGGACGGGGTACTTCAGTGCGCCGATCCCCATGCGCTCATCGATGACGGCAACGACCCGCCGGACGAGGCCTGTGCGGTGGCGTGAGTCCGGGGACGGCGACGCGGCGTGGGATTCGGTCGTTGTGGTCATCGTGGCTCCCCTTCGGTCAAGCTCTCGCGGAGGTCTTCCAGGGATTTGCGCGGTCGCCAACGGTAGGCCAGCAACAGGCCGGCTACGATCGCTGCGGCTGAGAGAGCGGCCAGCGCTGCCGCCGCGCCACCCCATTCAGTACGGCCCGAAAGCGAGTCGAGCATCGCGGTCGTCCCCGTCTCATCCCCAACGACCGGCTCCGTGATGGGTGCGATCGACGACTGCAGCAGGGCACGTACGGCGACCATGTCTCCGGCCTCGAGCGCCTCCTCAGCTTCGGCGACCTTAGTCAGGTCCACTCCGGACTTGTCGGGTGCCTCAAGCGCGTCCTCGATCTTCTCGGCGATGGCCTCGAAGTGGCCGGGGCGGTCGTTGGCCAAGTGCGCCAGGGCGTCTATCACTAGATCCCGCGACTCACCGCTTTCGGCGTGCTCGTCCGATTCGCCTTCCCCACCGCCCGGCTCATCCATCTCATCGCCGCCGCTATCCTTCTCGCCGCTATCCTTCCCGCTGCGGTCCTTCCCGCTGCGATCCTTCTCGCGATCCTCGTCATCGTCGTCGCCATGAGCGAGCAGGGTGACACCGTCTGCGCCACCCTGCCCGTCACCGTCGTGGTCGCTTTGCGCGAGCACGGGCGCCACCGGCAGCAGCATGAATAGCCCGGTCACCAGTGCCACGAGCAGCTGCCGCTGCCCAGTTCTACGTCGGCGTGCGTCCATGGTCTCCACCCCTTCGACCACTCAGGTGCCCCCCACGAGTCTCACGATCGACTCACGACGAGCGATCCGGCACAGTAGTCGCCGCCAGCCCTGGTACCGGATCTCCGCCAAACCTCATGGGTGATCCCACGTACACCGCAGTGGCGGTTCCGCGTACCGTCGATGGTGTGGACGCTGACCCGATCCGTGTACTTGTCGTGGACGACCACGCCCTGCACCGTGATGGGACCCGACAGATCCTCGAGCAAGAACCGGACCTTGAAGTGGTCGGCGACGCGGAGTCCGGCGAGCTTGCGCTCGCGATGGTGAGTGAGCACCGGCCGACTGTCGTGCTTATGGATATCAGGCTTCCTGGGATGAGCGGGATTGAGGCAACGCGTCGCATTAGCGAGCGGCATCCTGACGTGCGTGTGCTCGTGGTGACGGCCTACGACGACGACGAATACGTACGGGGAGCCCTCGAAGCTGGTGCGGCCGGCTACCTCATCAAGACTGTCGCAGCTCGCGAGCTCGTTGAAGCGGTCCGGGCTGTCGCCACCGGGAACGCCGTCCTACAGCCGGGTCTGCTCCACTCCTTGCTCGCCGACCACGCCGTCGGCGCCGACAATCTGACCGAGCGCGAACTTGCGGTGCTGCGGCTTATCGCCGACGGGCTGCGCAACAAGCAGATCGCCACACGTCTGGGGATCAGCGCCCGCACCGTCGAACGGCACTGCGACAACATCTACGGCAAACTAGGCGTCGGCTCGCGCACTGAGGCGGTCGTCCGAGCCTTGTCCAACAAGCTGGTCCGAGTCGCCGATGACCCGCGCTGACCCGCTCTCGGCGGACTGTTCAGTTACGGGCGGAACGCACGGGTGGCTCCGCTCGGTACTCCCGCCCGTGGGTCAGATCCGCTTCTGGATAGTGCAGGCCAGCGTCGCACTGCTCGCGGCCGCGCACGACTTCGGTCTTGAGCCATCCCTGGTCTTCGGGTTGCCAGCGCCGTTCACATCCTGGCTGCTGCTGATCCCAGTCGTCTACGCCGCAGTGACCTTCGGGCTGCGAGGGGCGGTCGCCACGTCGCTGTGGGGGACGTTGCTTGTCGTCGCGCACTGGCCGTTTCCCATGGATCAGACCCCCGCGCATGTGTGGATCGAGCTGCGCTTCGTCCTGATACTCAATGTGGTCGCGATCATCGTCGGTCAGCGGGTCGAGAGCGAGCAGCAAGCCAGGCTGCGGGCCGAAGCAGCCGCCCGAAGCGTCCGAATCGCCAAGGCGCGTTACCACAGCCTGTTCGACGGTCAACCGTCACCTGTGATCATTACTGACGTCACCGGTGTGGTGAGCGAGGTCAATGCCGCAGCCGTCACCCTGTTCGGCCGCGACCCTGCCGGACAGCCGTCCGCTGAACTGCTGGGAGACGAGGCCGCCGATGTTCTTGGCGGTGCGCCCCATCGCCTGATGTTGCACGATGGGCAGGGGCAGGACCGGCTTTTCGTGCCGACGGCGCGCGAACTCGCCACGGACGACGGCACGTACCTCGTCCAGGTCGTGCTCACCGACGTGACGGAAGAGCACCGGCGTCATGAGGAGCAGCGCTACTTCGCCAGTCAACTCCTAGCCGTGCAAGAGGAGGAGCGGCGCAGGCTCGCACGCGAACTGCACGACGACCCGCTGCAGAACGTCATGTTTCTCACCCGAGCGCTGGACGATCTCAGCCACGAATCTGAGATTCCGGAAGCTGTCGCCCAGCGACTCAACGTCATCGGTGGCGTCGCCGACGACGCCGCGACAGCTCTGCGCAAGCTGATCCACGGGCTCCGGCCAAGCGTCCTTGATGACCTCGGACTCGTGTCTGCGTTGCGGCAGCTGGTCAACGAGGCACGGAACCGCAGCCGGTTGGTTGTCGACTTCACTGCTACGGGTCCGGAGGCCCGGCTGCCAGCACAGGTGGAGCTCGCCGCCTACCGCATCGCCCAGGAGTCCCTCAACAACGTGATCCGACACGCCGACGCCACTCGAGCGACCGTTCGCTTGCGGTTCGGCGAGCAGCTGACCCTGACGATCACTGACGACGGAAGTGGCATTCCCCCGAGCAAGTCCCCGGGCGACCCAGTGCCTGGGCTCGGACTCATCGGCATGCGGGAACGGGTCAACATGACAGGGGGCACGCTCACTGTCGGGCGCGTGTCCCCTCACGGGACCCGCGTGCGGGCAAGGCTGCCCTGCGTTCATCCCGGAAACCAACAGCGCGCGGGAGTTCGCCTGCGCAGGCGTGCCAGCTCCACCTGAGCGCTCGTGTGCTGGGTGCTATTCGGACGACTCCTCGGCGATCGGTTGAGCAGTCAGCTACCGCGTCGCGTCCGAGCGTCAGGTGACCTCCCACCTGATCCATCTGCTGCCCTCACCTGCCTTCACGCGCTTGACGCGGCTGATGATGGCCGGAAGCGCGGCGACGCCCACAACCGCGTTGGACAGCAGCAGCGCAAGGCCCGCGCCGGAGATGCCCATCGTCGGCGCTAGTGCGTATGTCAGACCGAGGGTCCCCAGGGCGATGATCAAGTAGGCCCCCGCGATAGACAGCAGGCGGTTTTCCAGCCACATGAACGTTGACCAGAAGCTCCTGAGGGTGAAGAAGGGCACCGCGAGACCGATCAAGCGAAGCGCCGGGGTCGCGGCGTCCTGGTAGCCAGGAGCGATGATCGCCAGAATGAGCGGGGCCGCTATCACAACGACCAGGCCCCCGAGTACGCCGACGACGAACATCATCGCGCCCAGCCTGCGAAGCGCCGCCGCCGTGATGGCATCGCCGGAGCGTACGTGGTAGCAGAAGGACTGTGAGATGTTGCTGAGCAGCGCAGCGAACGACGCCCCGACGAGCCAGGCGATCGCTAAGTAGCCGTTCTGCTCCGGCCCCAGGGTCAACGTGACCAGGATAGGTACCCCGAGGATCGCGAGTTGGCTGGTAATAGACGCCGCGTACTGGGAGAAGAGCAGCGGCCACAGCTCACGTCGCGGCGGCAGGGGTATCGATTCTTCCGCGCGCTCACGCGCCGGAACGACACGGCCGAACACGTAGACGGAGATGATCACTGCCGATGCGGCGGCGGGGATGATCCACGCCATGAAGATCCCCGACACGAAGCTGACCGACGCCAGCACTGGAAGCAGCGCGATCTTGGCGACCGCGAAGAGAGTGTTCTCAATCGGGATGATCGACGAGCGGCCGAGCCCGAGCAGTGCCTGATCCTGAATCGCGAACAGCGTCAGCGTCAGCGTGCCAACAACGAACACTGTCTTGGCGACGAGGCCTTCGTCGTTGTCGATGTCGGAGACGATGACGACGGCCAGGAGCCCCGCCAGCACCGCGCAGGCTGACACGACGAGGTAGATGCGGCGGATGATCCATCCGGTGTACCGTCCGGCCCGCGGTACGTAGCGGCTGCACACCGAGCCGAGACTGAGCTGCGCGATCAAGGCCAGCAGTGTCGCAGCGGATAGGGCGGCGTTGGCTTCTCCGACTTCCTCGGTGGAGAACATGCGGGCGGCCACAGCCCAGAACACGACGCCCAGACCCGCCGTGATCACGGTGGAGGTCACCAGGTTCGTCGCTGTGCGAACGACGTCGTTGCTGCTGCCGGCCGCTGGAGCCAAGCGCTCCGGGGGAGGTTCGGCCTGGGGCATGGATCAATCCTGGCACGACCCCGCGGACACGAGGCGGGGTTCGCCGCAAGCTCAACCTCGCATGGCAGGGACGAGGCTAAATGGACTTGGCGAACCGGTACAGCCGCCTCCGCTGGAGCCTGGCCATCCCAAGGACGTCAGGAACCCGACCCAGCAGTTCGAGTCCGAATGTCCGCTCCCCCAGGTACAGGGACACGAACAGCCGCAGGTAGTCGCGCAATGCGGCGCCGTCGAGAGGCCGCAGATTCCTGTATCCATCCACGAAGCTCGCCGCGACCTGGGTCGGGTCGTCGATCCGCAGTGGCTCGCGGATCCGTTGGTAGTGGAGGTCGACCATGAACGCTGAAACATCCCACATCGCGCTTCCGTGCGTCGCGAGAAACATCGCCCAAGGTGGCGATGCCCAGTCGAGGATCACGAGCTGATCTGTTTCGGCTCTGTACTGGATGTTCGACAGCGTGAAGTCGCCGTGCAGCGGGACAGGGTCAGGCGTGTCGAACGGAGCAGGCATCAAGGTCACTTCGGCTTCAGGTAGGCGCATGTGGAGATGGATTGAAGCCAGGGCTAATCCGGCCCTGCGCGCGAGCTCCGGATTCGCGGATTCTGCCAGCGTCTGCCGCAGGGAGACGAGCCCCGGAACACGCACCATCTCGAGGCGTCCGACGTCCTCGGAGACTAGATCCGGCACTTCGAAACCGCGCATCCCACGTGGTATGGCGACCGCCGCCCGCATCTCAAGGGCCTCTCGGGATACGCGTGCCGGATTCTCGATCTTGACGACCGAGTGCTCCCCGACGCGGACCACTGCCCTCGTCGGTCTTGGGGCCACGAGCCGCCGTAAGCGGGACGCCCTTGAAGTCAGCGACATCGGCCACCCTTGGTGTCTTCGAGTGCGGACGGCGTGATCACAGCCACCGCCATCATGCCGGGAATGCATGGGCGTGTCTCCCCGACGAGTGCGTGCTCATTCAGGGACCCATGATGCAGAGGTGAGTAGCCCGGGGGGAGTTGCACCCCCCGGCTACTCACCTTCGCATCACCTTGCTGGGTAGCGCCTCGCCCCTTGGTCGCGCGACGGGTCAGTTACAGACTTCCGCGTAGTAGGCCACGACGACCGGTCTGGCGGCTGTCTGTGCGGCTGCCTGCTTCTTGGTCACTGTCCCCGCCGCGGTGTTCTTGATGGCGGTGCTGATGGCTTGGTAGGCCTGTTTGACATTGTCGGGCGCGTCGGCCGGTACGGAATCGACCATTGCCTGGGTTTCCGCCAGGTATACCTGATACGCAGCCTTGATCTGTTCCGGGTCGCCGCTCTCGATCGCGGCCTTGACGTTGACGCTTGCCGCCGACGTACCCCATGTCGTGACAGCGGTGCAGTATTGAGTCTGCTCGGCGGTCAGGCCCGTGTCCGTTGCGCTCGGTGTTCCAGAAGTGGTGCCGGAACAGCCCGCGAGAAGTGCGGTAGTGATCGCCGCAGCGCCGAAGATGCCGATCGCGGCTGTTCTTGTCCGGGTCTTCATACACTCTCCAAAGGTTAGGTCGGGGCGCTCTTCCAGCGGGCTGCCTCGAGTCTAGCTCCCCCTTTCTGCCGGGGATGATAGCTCCCGCTCGACCCGCACTAGCGCGATTGCCCGAGTCCGCCCTTCGGAGGTCTTGCTGGCCAATCCGATGTCGCTGATCTATCCGACAACATTCTCAGCTGAGGTATGTCTGAGTCAGAGCGAGAGGGGAACTGGGGCACTAGAGACACTCGTTGTGTGAGCCGCTGGGCACGCACGTCCTGCCATCGACCCAAATCGCCCCGGTCAGGTTCGCCCTGGAGAGGCTCGCCTCGCGCAGGTTCGCCCCGGTCAGGTCCGCCCCGGAGAGGCTCGCCCCGGTCAGGTCACAGTCGGCGAGGTTCGCATCGGGCGCCTTGGGGATCTCAAAGCAGTCCCTCAGGGTTGGAGCCGCCGAGGCCGTGGGCCCGCCGGCCTCTCGGAGTGGTTCGGTGTCGGTCGGCGCGGCGCACGCTCCCAGCGCCAAGGCCACACCAACACCAATCGTCGTGATTCCCGTTAGCTTGATGCGCGTACTGCCAGTGTTTCAGCAGCCACTCGCTGTGTCTAGCCTCGGCAGAGACTCACCAGTCGTGGCCCCGTGCGGAAGTCACATGCCGCATGTCCAGCAATGCCCGCCGCTGGTGGACGCCACCTCCCGACAGGGAACTCCCGAATCAGCGCACTTGAAACCGCGACACTAGCGGCACTCGCCGCGTGAGCCGGGCCCGCACGTCCTGCCATCGACCCAAATGGCATCGGGCAGGTTCGCCCCGCGCAGGTTCGCACCGGACAGATCCGCGCTGCGAAGGCTCGCGTTGCGCAGGTTCGCACCGGACAGATCCGCCCCGGACAGTCTCGCCCCGCGCAGGTCCGCGGCGATCAGGTTCGCCCCGGACAGTCTCGCCTCGCGCAGGTCCGCCCTGGAGAGGCTCGCCCCGGCCAGTCTTGCCTCGCGCAGGTCCGCCCTGGAGAGGCTCGCCCCGGCCAGTCTTGCCCCGCGCAGGTCCGCCCTGGAGAGGCTCGCGCCGGACAGGTACGCCCCGGTCAGGTTCGCCCTATGCAGGTTCGCCCCGGACAGGTCCGCCCCGGAGAGACTCGCCCCGGACAGGTCACAGTCGGCAAGGTTCGCATCGGGCGCCTTGGGGGTCTTCGAGCAGTCCCCCAGGGTTGGAGCCGCCGAGGCCGTAGGCCCGCCGGCCTCTCGGAACGGTTCGGTGTCGGTCGGTGCGGCGCACGCGCCCAGCGCCAAGGCCACAGCAACGCCGAGCGCCTGGATTCCCGTTAGCTTGATGCGCATATCGCCAGTGTCTCCCGAGGCACCCTCTGTTGCCAGCCGTGGAAATGACTCACCAGTCGTGGCCCCGTGCGGTAGTCACATGCCGCTCGTCCGGAAATGCCCGCTACGAGCGGCTGCATTTGCCGACTGAGCCGGGCCCGCACGGCCTGCCATCGACCCAAATCGCCCACACCAGGTCTGCCCCGGACAGGTTCGCCCCGGAGAGGTTCGCCCCGAACAGGTTCGCCGCGCCCAGGTTCGCCCCGGAGAGGCTCGCCCCGGACAGGTCCGCCCCGGAGAGGTCCGCCCTGAACAGGTTCGCCCCGGTCAGGTTCGCTCCGACCAGGTTCGCCCTGACCAGCTTCGCCCTGACCAGCTTCGCCCCGGTCAGGCTCGCCCCGGTCAGGTTCGCCCAGTTCAGGCTCGCCCCGGAGAGGTCCGCCTCGGACAGGTCCGCCCCGGTCAGGTCACAGTCGATAAGGTTCGCTTTGGGTGTCTTGGGGACGTCCGAGCAGTCCCTCAGGCCTGGAGCCGACGAGGCCGTAGGCCCGCTGGCCTCTCGGAGTGGTTCGGTGTCGGTTGGCGCGGCGCACGCACCCAGCGCCAAAGCCACACCAACACCAACCGCCGCGATTCCCGTTAGCTTCATGCGCATACGCGCAGTGTCTCACCAGTCACTCGCTGTCGCAAGCCTTGGAAAGGACTCGTCAGTTGCGACCCGGCGGTTGTCACCCGCCGCACGTCCTGCCATCGACCCAAATCGCCCAGGCCAGGTCACAGTCAGACAGGTCCGCTCGTGGCGCAATTGTGATAGTCGAGCGGTCCTTCAGGGCCGCAGCCGGAGGCCCGCCGACTCTCATCAGCGCGGAGTTTGCGGGCGAGTGGAGGCGCGGCTGGCTCTCGGGCTTCCTCAGTCACCTCTGCATCACCCCCGAACGGTGATACACCGAGTCGGGCTAGCGAGATGGAGACCCCACTTACAAGGAATCCGGTGTTTCGGACACGTCCGTCTCTACCCGATTCGTCACGGACTCTCACGGCTGTTTCCGGAGGGTAAGTGGAGGGGAATCGAATCTTCAGCCCACCAACAAAGGACTCATCCAGCAGTCGCTGACTCTGCCGCCGGGCAGCGCGCACTCGTGCCGGATGGGTCAGGATCATCCGAGAAGGTCAAGGTACTGGCGTCGTGCCTTCATGGCGTGGATCACGAGCTCGTTGCCACTGTCGAAGCGAAGGACCACGACCTCCAGAAGGCGGCCACCCCTGTCGAAGCCGAGGAGCAACTGGCGTGCTGGACTGACCTCGCTCAGGTCGCTGACGAAGAGTGCGTGTTCAGCGGCATAGACAGCGTCATCAGGATCAACTCCGTGTTTGCGCGCGGAGCCGTGGACCTTCAAGCGACGTACACACGGATGGCTGCCCGGATCGCCTCCGAACGACTGACATGGTCACGCTCGGCGCGCTCGACCAGCGCCGCCAGAAGGGTTTCATCGATGCGCACGGGAACCACCTTCCCGGGTCCGTCTCCGGCCGGCTTCCGGCCACGCTTGCGAAGCAGATCGACGTCGTAGCCTCGTTCGGCCTCATCTGCCCAGTCTTGGAGGTCCTGCTCGCTGACCGGCTTGCCATTGATCTTCTCCATGTCTAAAGCGTAATACGAAAATGGCACGGCGCAAGCGAACAGTTGAAAACCGCCACGGCCAGCTGCACCTGCCGAAGCCTTCTGGTCATAGCCCGAGGCCGCGGCCGGACGCCTGTTTTGGGAGAGTTGGCTCCCAGAACCGAGTCGGGCTGGCGGGATTTGAACCCACGACCCCTTGACCCCCAGTCAAGTGCGCTACCAAACTGCGCCACAGCCCGCCGCCCGCAGGCGTCGGCAGCAACGATACCCGGCTCGGCTCTCGTAGCGGCAAGAGGTCGGCGCCGCATCATGCGGCGCCGCAGGCCGCATCATGATGCTAGAGTCACAGCATGAGGACGACCTACACCCCTGCCGCCGACGTCGCTGCGGAGATTGACAGGCTGCGCCGCCAGCACGGGATCGGCGTGAGTGAGGCCATTGACATCCTCGCTCGGCGAGGCATGTCGGCGCAGGGGAAGCCGAAGCGGCGCCCCCGGAGCCGGACGTTCCACATGCGAGGGCGGATCGACGTATCGAACATCGGCGAAGTGCTCGACGTACTGGACAGCGCCCAGTGATCATCGACGCCAACCTCCTGCTCTACGCAGTCGATGCTGACGCATCACGCCATGCCGTAACGGCCACGTGGTGGCGAGACACACTCGACAAGCCAAGGCGCATCGGGCTTCCCTGGCAAACCATAGGGGCATTCCTGCGGATCTCGACTCACTCGCGCGTCTACGCCGACCCACTTTCCGCCGCACAAGCCTGGGGCTTTGTCTCGGAGTGGCTGGAGTTGCCCAACGTGTGGATCCCCCCAGTCAGCGAAAGAACCGCGCAAGTCCTTGGGGAACTCCTCGCATCAACCGGGGCGTCCGGCAATCTGGTCCCTGATGCGCAGCTCGCTGCGCTAGCCATAGAGAACGGCGTGACCGTGTTCAGTACCGATGGCGACTTTGCTCGCTTCCCGGGTTGCCGATGGGAGAATCCACTGGGTTGATCTGGACGGAGGTGGCAACCTGCTTCCGGCCCCGTCGGCCCGCGATCCAACCCGCAAGCGCCAAGATGATCCCCAGCACCAGCAGCCCTATCCACGCTCGGGTCAGGTTGGCCAGCAGCGTTTGATAGAAGACGGCGCTGGCCTCGGCGAACGCGGTGTCGGCCAACGCGTCCGTGAACCCGCTTTCCCCGAATGCCAACCCCACTGCGAGCACGATCGCGGACACGGCCAAGAGCACGCCCACGATGAGAGTCATGCGAGCGCGCCTCCGAGACAGCAGGACGGCTGCGACATAGAACAAGGCCACGACTACCACCAGCCATAAAGACACCGGATCGGCGAACCGGTAGATGTTCTGGGCCGCTTCCAACTCCTCGGAATCCAGAAGCACGATCTTGCTTTCGGAGTCCGGCACGGCAATCAGCGCCGCCGGCCCGAACCCGCGCTCCACGAGGGCGGTCTTGACCGCCTCGATGATGGACGAGGTGTCTAGGACGAGCTTGCCATCGGACAGTTGAGCGGGGCCTGCGGTGTCGCCGGACAGCGCCGCGATCAGTACCGAGTGCAGCGCGGTGTTGGCTTTCACCCACAGGGCCTGGAACTGCTCAGAGGCCAGGATCCTCCTGGTTACGCTTTCGACGAGCGCGGGTAGCGCGTTCTCCAGGGTCGTTTCGAGCGTCCTAACGATGGCGGGATCATCTACAGCGCCGCCAAGCGTGTCGCGCACGAACCCTCGCACATCAATCTCTTGGCTGACGGCTTCAGCGACGGCGGCGGCAACCGCATCTTGGATCTCCCGCTCCTGGGCGAGAGCGCCGACCGTCTCGACGTATGTCTCGGTTTGAGTGAGTGTCCGGTTGCCCCAGAAAGCCACGACCGACGGGACAGTCAACACGAAGGCCAGGACCAGGCAGATCCACGCGGCCACTGAACGCAAGCCTCCTGCCGTGACCCGAGGCCCTTTCTGGGCCGGCGGTGTGATGGGTGCGATGTCCGCTGTTGCCATGGGATCAATCCTCCGATATCGCGGTAAGCGCGGCGACCGACTCGCGGCCCTGGGCTTCGGCGACTGCCTCGTGGGTCAGCCGCCCCCGACACACATTCAGCCCATCGAGCAGGTGGGGGTCGGCGAGGCAGGCATCCCGGTAACCCTTGCTGGCCAGTGCCACGACGAACGGCAACGTGGCGTTGTTCAGGGCGAATGTGGACGTGTGGGCCACGGCGCCGGGCATGTTCGTGACGCAGTAGTGAACAACGCCGTCGACGACGTAGGTGGGGTCGGCGTGGGTTGTTGGGCGCGAGGTTTCAGCGCATCCGCCCTGGTCGATGGCCACGTCGACGATCACAGAGCCCTGCCTCATCCGCGACACCATCTGGCGCGTGATGAGCTTGGGGGCGGCTGCGCCGGAGACCAGGACGGCGCCCACGACCAGGTCTGCGTCGAGGACTTGCTCTTCGATGGCGTGGTACGTGGAGTAGATCGTGCTCAGCTTCGAGCCGAACTGTTGATCCAACTCCGAGAGTCGTGGCAGGCGTTTGTCGATCACGGTGACATGCGCCTCCAGGCCCATCGCCATCCGCGCCGCGTTCGCTCCCACGACTCCCCCGCCGACAATGACGACCTTGGCGGCTGGAACGCCTGGGACTCCCCCAAGCAAACTTCCGCGTCCGCCAGCCGAAACCTCCAGACACCTGGCTCCCGCCTGAATCGACATCCGTCCAGCGACCTCGGACATGGGCGCCAGCAGCGGAAGCCCTCCGCGATCATCTGTGACGGTCTCGTAGGCGATTGCCACGCAGCCGGATTCAATCAGCGCGTCGGTCAACGCGATGTCTGGCGCGAGGTGCAGGTACGTGAACAGGACCTGGCCATCTCGCAGCATCGCCGTCTCTTCAGGCTGAGGCTCCTTGACCTTCACGATCATGTCGGCCCGGGCGAACACTTCGTCGGCCCCGGCGACGATCTGAGCTCCAACGGCGGCGTACATGTCATCTGTCAGCCCAATGGTCGCGCCTGCTCCGCGCTCGACAAGCACTTCATGGCCGTGAACTACAAGTTCGCGCGCAGCGCTTGGAGTCAACCCGATGCGGTACTCGTGGACCTTGATTTCCTTCGGTACGCCAACAAGCATCTGGACTCCTGGCACTCCACCTGGCCGCCTGACCGAACCCCTACACGGTAACTGCTGTCGGTAACTCGTTGCAGACTTTGCGTAGGTGCTGCGGCTAGTGTCGTGAGCATGAGGGAGGGATGTTGAAGCGCAGGTTCGCCGCCGCGGCCTGCGCTGTGGCCGTTGCCGTGGCTGGCACGCAAGTCGTCCCGGCTGCTCCATCTGCCGCGTTGGCCGACCCGGCTACCGCAGCCGAAGCCAGGATCGGTCCCGGGGACGTCGCCGTGATCACAGTGGCCGTCGCCACGCTATGGAAGGCCCCACGGTCGCACCGGAGGATCGACAGGCCATCGTTGACGAACCCGGTCGACCTAGTGGCATGGAACCGGAATCTTCGGACGGCGAGCCACAGCAGCGAGCAAGGGATCGCGGTGAGCTCGTCCAAGAGCATCAGATGCTGAGCCATTGTGCCCCGACAGCGAGGCAGCTTTCGGCGTAGAGTGGTTGGTATGAGCGCGCAACCTGACGAGCCGAGCGTCGTCATAGTCATTGATGATCCGAACGCGGAAAAGCTCGTCCCGTTCACCGAATGGCTGGCTCTTGTCGGGGCGAAGGCACCGGTCACGCTGCCCAAGCCCGCCGCTCATTATCTGGATGAGGCCAGGGATGCCGGTGAGGTGTGAGCCCGGTTGTCCTCGACGCTTCGGCAGCCGTCGAAATCATCCTGAACACCGTCACAGGCCAGCAACTCAGATCCAGCGTCGCAGCTGACGACGTTTGGGTGCCTGAACACTTCTACATCGAAGTTGCTGGCGTCTTTCGCCGGATGCAACTGAACAACGCGATCACCGCGACCAACGGAGGCGAGGCATTCACCGAACTGATCGCGTTGCGGACCAATCGTGCCCAAGTCAAGACGCTTCTTCCAGCGGCGTGGGCGCTTCGCGCCAACATCACCGTTGCGGACGCTGTCTACGTCGTCTTGGCTCAGCAGCTAGCCGCGCCGCTGGTCACCGGGGACAACCGTCTTGGCCGCGCACCACCGCAGGCCCTCGGCGGAATTCAGGTCATCAGCCCAATCAGCTAACTCAAACGAGGCGAAGCTGAGCGGCGAGAAACGTCCGGTTGTGGCCAGATTCCTTGACGACTGCACCCATGTGGGTGCAGTGGATACGTGGTCGGTGCTAGCTCATCCCGTCGGCGGGGTCGCGCGCCAACATGTCGCGAACGAGCCGCACGATGGTCGCGCCCGCTCCGCGCTCGACAAGCACTTCATGGCCGTGAACTACCAGTTCGCGCGCAGCGCTTGGAGTCAGTCCGATGCGGTACTCGTGGACCTTGATTTCCTTCGGCACTCCAACAAGCATCTGGACTCCCGGCAATCCACGGGGGGCACTTCCCCTGTAGGGGACACCCCTACCCGCCGCGAAGCGGTGTGGGGGCACCTCCCGCTTGCGGGGGAGGAGCCGCCTGACCGAACCCCTTCACGGTAACGGCTACCGGTAACTTGTTGCAGACTCTGCGTAGGTGCTGCGGCTAGTGTCGTGAGCATGAGGGAGGGATGTTGAAGCGCAGGTTCGCCGCCGCGGCCTGCGCTGTGGCCGTTGCCGTGGCCGGCACGCAAGTCGTCCCGGCTGCTCCGGCTGCCGCGTTGGCCGACCCGGCTACCGCAGCCGAAGCCAGGATCGTTCGCGGCGACATCGCCGTGATCGCAGTGGCCGTCGCCACGCTTTGGAAGGCCCCACGGCTGCACCGGAGGATCGACCGGCCCTCCTTGACGAACCCTGTGGATCTAGTGGCATGGAACCGGAATCTTCGGACGGCGAGCCAGCGTCGCTGGCTGGTATCCCGAGTGCAAACCCAGGCACTGTACGGCCAGGAGGTTCTTGTCCGCGAGGTACGCGGACGCTGGGCGCGAGTTGCCGTCCTGGACGAACCCGACCCGCAGGACCCGCGAGGCTATCCGGGCTGGCTGCCGATCCGGCAGTTGGCAACCGGGTTCGATGCCGACGGCGCGTACACGGTCGTCACCAGGAAGCGCGCGACTCTGCGCCTTGACTCAGGCCGCCTGCGGGTCAGCTTCGGAACTCGCCTCCCGGTCACGGGCGAAGACGCGTCTTGGATCGACGTTCGCACTCCGGACGGCCCAGGGCGCATCCGAGCGCGCGCTGCCGGACCCCCACCCGCGGCGACACGCTCAGCGATTCTGCGTACTGGCAGGCAGTTCCTCGGGCTGAGGTATCTGTGGGGTGGACTCTCGGCGTGGGGTTTCGACTGCTCAGGATTGATCTGGGACCTGTTCAGGGCGCACGGGATGACAATCCCGCGCGACGCTGACCCTCAATTCCGTTCCGGCCGCCGGGTCAGCCTGCGCCGACTCAAGCCCGCCGACCTGCTGTTTTGGGGAACACGGAAATACGTCCACCACGTCGCGCTCTACGTCGGTAGGGGCAAGATGCTCGAGGCCCCGAACTCGGCAGGCGCGGTGCAAATCGTGAAGGTCCGTCGCGCTGGGCTTGTCGGCGCCAGACGCTACCTGACCAGGTAGCGGGGCACGAACCTGAAGCTACCGCTGGCGCTTGGTGCGAACCCGCAGGCCGATGCGGATTGGGGTACCGACGAAGCCGAATTCCTCACGGAGCGAGCGCTCGATGAATCGGCGATACCCGGCCTCCAGGAAGCCCGAAGTGAACAGCACGAACGTTG
>JAUYJT010000053.1 GCA_030700225.1 Candidatus Nanopelagicales bacterium
GATCCACCGATGAGGCCGGGCTGAGCGGTCGCAGTCACTGACGCTTGGTCTGGGGCGCGTGGGCGTGACCGTCCGTCTGGCCTCGCTGCCAGGTCGTTCCAGGTTGCTCGTCGTGCCGGTGTCGGCGGGGGCGGTCAGGTCGTCGGTGCCGGTGGTGGTCCGCAGGCCCGGTTGAACAGGTCGCTCCAGGCTGTCTCCCAGGGCCAGTGCGCTGGGAGGTGCAGGGTCACTCTTCGTGCCGAGGACGCGATCCGGGCGGGGACGGTGATCAGCTTGCGGCGAATCGTCGCGGTGGTGGCCTTGGCGAGTCCCGGGCCGGTGAGGGTTGCGGCGGCTCGGGTCAGGTTGAACGCCATTACGGCCAGCACGAGCCAGGCTGCGTTGGCCGCGAACTTGCCCGAGGGCAGGTGCGCCAGCGCTGCGTGCTTGAGGTCGGCGTGGACCTGTTCGATGATCGCGTGGCCACGGTGGGTCTTGTCCGCGGACACAGTGTCGGCCACAGCGGGACTGGTGGTGGTGAAGAAGGCGTGGAAGCGCCAGGTGTCGAACAGCGTCTCCTGGCCATGGTTGCTCTTGGGGTTGAGGTCCGGAATCCGGCGGACCACGAGCCGGCCGGCGACCTGCTCGACCTTGGGACGGGAGGTGAACGCGGTGAACGGGATCTCGGCGACCTCGGCGCGCGAGATCCAGGTCTGGGTCTGCTCGTCGAACACGGCGTCGGTGTACTCGATCGGCGTCCACGCATCCTCACCGATGGCGGAGATCGCGGCTTTGACCTTGGGATCCATCCGCACGGTGACCGACACGTCGGCGCCACCTCGGATCGCGGCGCGGACGGCTGCATGGCCGTAGAACGCGCTGTCGGCACGCACCAACGCCTTGTCATTTCCGGTGGTTGTAGACATCGAGGCGACGGCCTTCAACGCGTCGGCGACCAGCCGGGCCGCGCCCCGCGGTGAACCACACGATCCTTTCCGCAGTCGTTGGGCCACGACCACCGGCGCCGACTGGCTGGTGCTCACCGTGGCGAGGAGCGCGTTGAGTCCGCGGACACCGGAGTAGCCGTAGCCCGAACCCTGCTTGGCGTAGCCGTGGACTTCGATGATGGTGTCGTCGATGTCGACCATCACCCGAGCACCGGCTTCCCCGGGTGCTGCGATCAGCGGTGCTTTGTTGGCCAGCCTGGTCAGGAACCGAGAGGCGACCGCGTCGAGTTGGCGGACGTGACCGAAGGTGAACGAGCGCAGGAATGAACCCAGCGTCGAGGGTGCGTAGGCGTTGGCGAAGACCCGACCCATCCCACCGTGTCGAAGCAGCGCCATGTCATCGATGCTGTCCGCGCCGGCGACCATCCCGGCCACCAGAGAGGTGATCTTCAGCCCGGCGTTGGCGCCCTTGTCGGTCGGCACCGTGAGGTGCTGCTGGGCGAGCTCGCCGAGCCCCGAAGACAGGGCCAGGGTGAGCACCGGGACGAGCCCAGCCGACGACACGAGGTTCGGATCGTCGAACACCGCTGAGGTGGCACGAGGCGTGTGGCAAAGTTGCATCTACGAGATGCCCTTCGTGATGGTGGAAATCGGTCCCTAGAGAAGACAGATTTTCCCAGCACGTAAGGGCATTCTCACTTCACGACGCGCTCATCCACTCAAGCTCATCGGTGGATCGAGGCTTAGTGACCTCGAGAGGAACTTGGTCGCAGCCCTGCAGCAGGCATCTGTATCACTGAACGCCGCCGGCGGACCGGGGGTGGGGTCGTGGAGAGCGTCGAAGAAATCCTGGCGACCTGGCTGACCAAGTTCAAGCCACACGAAGACGGCGCTCACCTCCCGCCGCACCACGACCACTGTCTTGCCTGTGGACCCGAGAATCCCCACGGACATCACCTGGTGGTGCACCGCCGCGGCGAGGAGGTCCATGCGGTCCATGTGTTCGACCAGCGCCACGTAGGTGCCCCCGGGATTGCGCACGGTGGTGCCGTGGCTACGGTTCTCGACGACCTGTTCGGGTTCCTGCTCTACCTCACCGGCGCCCCCGCGGTCACCCGACAGCTCGAAGTGCGTTACGACTCGCCCGTTCTCCTGGGGACCACCTACGAGTTGGTCGCCAGAATGGTTCGTTCGGAGGGTCGCAAGCTCTTCGTCGAGGCCGAGATGCGCGACACCTCAGGAGGTTCGGTGGCCTTCGCATCGGCGCTGTTCCTGCGCGTGGACGAAGCCCATTTCAGACTGGGTTTCAGCAACTCTCCGCCCTTGGTCGCGCCCGATGACGGCGAAAAGCCTGACCCGTAGCTCGTAGTTTGTCGTTCTCCCCTCCAATGGAACCAGACGCCCGCATCCGTGGACGCAGAAATAGGACTCCATGACCTCCAGCTCACTTCGCGACCAAGTCGTCGTCATCACCGGCGGCGCACGAGGCATCGGCTACGCGACCGCGCGCACGCTCATCGAGCGCGGCGCTCGGGTAGCCATCGGCGACATCGACGAGACGCGCCTGCTCACTGCGGCCGACGAGCTCGGGCTCGAGGTCACAGGCCGCCTCGACGTGACCAATGGGGAGTCATTCCGTGCGTTCTACTCGATGGTCTCCGAGCGGCTGGGCACACCCCACGCGCTGATCAACAACGCCGGCATCATGCCCGTCGGGCCGACCCTCCAGGAGTCCGAGGAAGTGGCGCGGCGCATGGTCGACATCAACCTCCACGGCGTCATCACCGGCACCAAGATCGCCCTCGCCTCGATGCTCCCTCGCCGAAGTGGACACATCATCAACATCGCGTCGATGGCGGGCGAGGCGTTCATCCCCGGTGCGGCGACCTACTGCGCCACCAAGGCCGCAGTGATCGCATTCACCGAAGCGGTCCGTGTCGAGCATCGCACCAGCGGGGTCAGTGTCTCGTTGGTGCTGCCCACGTTCACCAACACCGAACTGGTTGCCGGCACCACCGGGCCACGGGGATTCCGCAATGCCGAGCCCGAGGAGATCGCGGACGCGATTGCGGCGCTTCTTGAGGGGCCACGCCCGCGTGCCTACGTCACTAGGGTCATGGGCCAAGTGCTGGCCGCGCAACGCTTCATGCCCCGTGCCATGGCCGAGGGCCTGGCCCGGCGTCTGGGCGGGGAACAGATGCTCCTGGCGGGCGTGGAACCGTCGGCGCGCCAAGGCTACGAACAACGCGCCAGGAAATCTTGAGGACCGACCCAAGGCAGAGAATTCTTGGGGACCGAGTCCCAGCGGCGCGTTTGACGGGACGGTGGCCGGGAACGGCACGCGGAGCGTGTGCAGAGAGGGAACCGCTTACGGAAATGGCGTGATGCGTGACCGGCTCCGCCCAGTTCGGATCGTCGGCGTCCCGCGTGGGAGTCAGTTGCGGGACGCCGGCGAGTGGCGATTAGCGTCGTGAGGAGGCGTCAGCCAGTTCTGCCTTCGCAGCGGTGCGTTGACGCTCAATGGCGCGGTAGACGGTGGAGCGTCCGACGCCGAACAGTTCGGCTACCTCCAGGGTGCTGTACTCGCCGCTGTGCACCAGCGACACAAGGTGTGCCTCCTGCTTGCGGCTCAGCTTGGGTTGCTTGCCCTTGAGTCGACCCTTGGCCTTGGCGACCTTCATGCCCTCGACCGTGCGTAGTCGGATCAGGTCGGACTCGAACTCGGCGACCATGGCCAGGACGTTGAAGAGCAGCCGTCCGACGGCATCGGTGGGGTCGTAGACCGACCCGCCCAGGCTCAGGCTGATCTGTCGAGAGGTGAGTTCGTCCGCGATCGCTCGGGCGTCTGGAAGCGACCGGGCAAGGCGGTCAAGCTTGGTCACCACAAGGGTGTCACCGGCACGGCAGGCCGCGAGTGCCTCGCGGAGCCCGGGCCGTTCTCGGTTGGTGCCCGTCAGGCCGTGGTCGACATAGATGCGCTCGGCCTCAACACCGAGGCCGAGCAGAGCGTCGCGTTGGGCAGTGAGGTCTTGTGCATCGGTGGAGCATCGGGCGTACCCGACAAGTAGTGCGCTCATGGCGCACCTCCCAAAGGTTTGGCCCGGCCACGCCACGGGATGTGGTCGGCTCGGGCATCAGGCTGAACCCGATACCACCAGCGACTGCCTTTCTTTCCCGATCCGCAAGTACCGTCACTTACCGCCGCTTCCCCCGATCCGTTTTTCGTAATACGATTTTGGCCATGGTCAGCGAAGAGCAGATCCAGCAATGGGCGGACGAGGCCGAAGCTGGCTACGGCGTCGACGAGATGAAGCGCCGCGGTCGCGGTCGGCCCGGGCGTGGCTCCGAGCCGATGCAGGTCGTTGCAGTACGCCTCACAGCGGACGAGCTCGCTGCGGTCGACGCAATTGCCGAGCGAGAGCACATCACGAGATCCGAAGCGATCCGCAGGGCGCTGGCCGGCTCTGCGGCGTGAGGATCCACGACAGCGCACTCAGACACGGGGTACTCCCAGAGGACGCAGTTCAGGCAGCCGACTGGCCGCTCTGGGTCGAACCGATTGATGACGAGGACTGGCCGCACCGCGAACTACGACTCGGCTTCGACACTCAAGCCCGCCTGCTCGAGACCGTCGTCCTCCTCTTCGAGAGCGGCGACGAGATGGTCATCCACGCCATGCCGGCCCGCAAGCAGTACTGGGATCTCCTGCCCTGAACCGGAGTTCTTGAGTTGTTCCAGACAATCTGGTTAAGTAGAGGGGATGTCAACGACGCGTGCTGCCGATCCCCGCGAGAGCCTGAAGGCTGTCGGCCTGCGTGTCACGCGGCCCCGGCTGGCGGTGCTGAGTGCCGTGGATGACCAGCCGCACGCCGACACCGAGTCGCTGATCGGAGCCGTGCGCCGTGAGCTGCCGGCCGTTTCGCACCAGGCGGTGTACGACGTGCTGCGTGCGCTGACGACCGCGGGCCTGGTGCGCCGCATCCAGCCCTCGGGCTCGGTCGCGCGCTACGAGTCGCGGGTCGGCGACAACCATCACCACGTCGTGTGTCGCTCGTGCGGAGCGATTGCCGACGTGGACTGCGCCGTCGGGCTGCGGCCCTGCCTCGACGCCTCCGAGACCCACGGCTTCGTCATCGACGAGGCCGAGGTGACCTATTGGGGCGTTTGCTCCGCGTGCTCCACCACCCCCGCAGCACCACTCACCCAAGCCACACCGAAGCCCACTCAACGAGGAGCGATGAACGATGTCGTTTGAAGAGAACACCAACCCGATCACCACCGCGGCCGGCGCACCGGTCGCCGAGAACCAGAACAGCCTGACTGCCGGCCCGCGCGGTCCGATGCTGCTGCAGGACCTGTGGTTCCTCGAGAAGCTCGCGCACTTCGACCGCGAGGTCATCCCCGAGCGCCGGATGCACGCCAAGGGCTCGGGCGCCTTCGGCACCTTCAAGATCACCCACGACATCAGCAAGTACACCCGCGCCGCGATCTTCAACAAGATCGGCAACGAGTGCGAGATGTTCGCCCGGTTCTCCACCGTCGCCGGTGAGCGCGGTGCCGCCGACGCGGAGCGCGACATCCGCGGCTTCGCGCTGCGTTTCTACACCGAGGAAGGCAACTGGGACGTCGTCGGCAACAACACCCCTGTGTTCTTCTTCCGTGACCCGCTGAAGTTCCCCGACCTCAACCGCGCCGTGAAGCGTGACCCGCGCACCAACCTGCGCGACGCCGAGAACAACTGGGGCTTCTGGACCAACCTGCCCGAGGCGCTCCACCAGGTCACCATCGTGATGGGCGACCGGGGCATCCCGAAGTCCTATCGCCACATGCATGGCTTCGGTTCGCACACGTTCTCCTTCATCAACGAAGCCGGCGTGCGCTCGTGGGTGAAGTTCCACTTCCGCACCCAGCAGGGCATCGAGAACCTCACCGACGAGGAGGCCGCCGCTGTCGTCGCCGCTGACCGGGAGTCCGGCCAGCGCGACCTCTACGAGTCCATCGAGAAGGGCGACTTCCCGAAGTGGAAGCTCTTCATCCAGGTGATGCCCGAGGCCGAGGCCGACAATTACCGCTTCCATCCCTTTGACCTCACCAAGGTTTGGTCGAAGAAGGACTACCCCCTGATCGAGGTGGGCGAGTTCGAGCTCAACCGCAACCCCGACAACTACTTCGCCGACGTCGAGCAGGCTGCGTTCACGCCGGCCAACCTGGTGCCGGGCATCTCCTTCAGCCCGGACAAGATGCTGCAGGGCCGTCTCTTCTCGTACGGCGACGCGGCGCGCTACCGCGTCGGGGTCAACCACCACCAGATCCCGGTCAACCAGCCGAAGGCCGCCAAGGCGTCGAACACCTATCACCGTGACGGCGCCATGCGCGTCGACGGCAACCAGGGCTCGGTGCCCGGGATCGAGCCGAACAACTTCGGCCGCTGGCCCGAGCAGCCCGCCTATGCCGACCCGGCACAGGCCATCGGTGCCGTCGCCGACCGGTTCAACTTCCGCGACGACGACGCCAACTACTTCGAGCAGCCCGGCGACCTGTTCCGCCTGATGGGCGCCGAGGAGCAGCAGCGACTGTTCGAGAACACCGCCCGCGCCATCGACGGCGCCTCCGACACCTCGGTCGAGAAGCATATCTTCAACTGCACCCAGGCCGACCCGGCCTACGGTGAAGGTGTCCGCAAGGCGATCGAGGCGCTCGCCGCCGGCACGATCGACGACACCGAACCCAACCCGGACAACACGCCCGCCTGACCGATCGTCACTTCAGCAGCCCGCCACGGCCGAACATCTCGGCTGCCTGGCGGGCTGTTGGCGTGCCGGCGTCCAGGTCGGCACGGGCGGCCACCAGACGGCGTACGACGTCGTCGGCGCCCTTGAACAAGGCGCCCGCGACGATCGACTGGTCGCGAGCGTTGCGCAGGTCGGGGTCGGCGCCGCGGTCGAGCAGCATGTCCACGGTGTCGAGACGTTCGTGGTAGGCCGCCAGCATCAGCAACGAGTCGCCCGCCTCGGACACCGCGTCGACCGGAATGCCGTGGTCGAGGAACTCCACCAACTGCTCCGTCTCACCGGCGCGAGCCAGGTCGAGAGCCAGCGCGAGGACGCGTTCGGCCTGCCCGGGCGTGAGGCTCATCCGAGAAGTCTACGAGCACGTGCAGTGCTCACCGATAACGTGTCGCTGACGCTCCAAATGACGGAGTTCTTGGCCTTCCCCGCGCTCCGGGGAATCCCGCAAGCCGATCCCTCACCGGCAACCGGTCGTCACCCGGCTGACATGAGCTGGGCGCGGCGGCCTCCCGCGTCTTCGTACCTGCGGTCGTCGCAGGGCTCGGCCGCTTCGGCACGCGGCAGCGGCAGCCCGGCCTGGCCGTCGTACCGCGAAGGCTTCGACCAGTCGGCCCTCCCTCGCAGGCCGGATCAGTCGTGGAGGCGTCGGTCGAGGTGCGCGACCAGCGTCTCGTAGAGCGAAGGGTCGTCGTGGTTCCCGACCAGGAGGCCGGCGAGGACCTGCAGACGGCGCAGGTCACGGCAGTCGGAGAGTCGGGTCCGGTCGATGGGCCGGGGTAGGCGGCCAATGCGTCGTCTGTGATCGTCATCGAGGCCATGTCCCACTCCACGGGCCCGACACACACGTCCTCGAAGTCGGTCCAGAGTGGTCCGTCCGGCGTCATGAGCACGTTTCCTGTGTGGGCGTCTCCATGCAGGGGACGGGCCGGCCAGGACCGGGTCAAGGGGACCAACTCGGCGGCAGCGCGATGGAGGGTCGGATCTGATGAGATCGCCAGCGCCGGGGAGATGTCGGTGAGAGGGCCGATCAGGGTGGGCAGGTCACCGGGGTAGCGGGCCAGTGCGTCGTGCAACGGTCCCAGCATCGCGCCGAAGCCGGCGGCTGATACTTCGCGGGAGTCGTGTTCGGTCCAGTGCCACAGGCACACTTCCAGTCCCTCTGCGATGTGGGGCCCCGGGTCCTCCCACGGGGCGACGATAGGTACGCCCGAGGCGGCGAGGAACTGGGCGACGAGCACTTCACGTTCGAGCCAGGGCAGGGGGTGTGGGCGCAGTGCGCGCCCGACGGTCACGACGCGGGTGACTACTGGTGCGGGCCTGAGTCGTACGCGAACGCTGTAGCCCTCGGCGATGACCTCGGGATCGTCGGCTGGCAGCCCCAATGCCCGAGCACAGGCGACGGATGCCGACACCGCATCGGCAGTGGTGGGGAGGACAGCCACGCCGTCGACGGTTTGTCGCTCATCGAGGTCGTCGTCCATGGCGGCCACTTTGACAGGGCGGGCAACCGCGTCGATGGCGGCTATAAAGACGCACGTCGCCAGATGCACGGATCGCGGCCATGTGAGTGTGCTTCTTCGCGAACGCTTGGTGACGCGACTCGGCCGGGGCAGGTGGCGCAACCAGGATCTCGAGCAGGTGCGCAGCCCGAGGCGAGCGTAGGGCTGGGACGATGATCCGGTGGAAGAGCTGATTTCTCTGTTGGGCCACCGTGTTCGCCTCGTCGACCTGACACACCGTCTCGGACCGTCGCCGAGCGAGCCGGTACCCCCGTGGCTGGAGGCACAGACGCATGAGGAAGGCGCCGAGGTGTGGGAGGGCATGTTCGGCATCCCACGTGGGGCTCTGCCAGGCGGACGGGGTTTCGCCGGTGAGATGCTGCACCGGCTGTCCACGCACGCGGGTACCCATGTGGACGCGCCGTGGCACTACGCGCCGACAGCAGGCGGTGCACCTGCCGCCACCATCGACCGTGTGCCGCTCTCGTGGTGCGTCGGTGACCTGGTGGTGGTGGACGTGTCGGACCTGCCCACCGGGCACCTGATCGGCCGAGACGAAGTGGTCGAGCGCCTTGCGGGCATCGCACCCGATCTGCAGGCGGGCGCTGTGGTGGCGTTCTACACGGGCGCGGAGCGGCTCTGGGGTGATGAGAAGTTCTGGGAGACCGGGTGTGGTCTGGGACGTGAAGCGGTGCTGGCGCTGCTCGAGCGTGGCGTGCGGACCATCGGTACCGACGCCTGGAGCTTGGACCGGCCATATCCGCTGATCGGCGCGGAGTGGCAGCAGCGGCGCGATCCGGCGGCGCTGTGGCCCGCGCACTTCGCTGGCATCGAGCAGCCTTATCTGCAGATCGAGAAGCTGGCCAACCTCACGGCGGTGCCTGCGATCGGGGCCACCATCCTCGCGTTCCCGATCAAGGTTGAGTGCGGCAGCGGAGCGTGGACGCGAGCCGTAGCTCTAGTCGCAGAGCCAGGCGAGCGCTGAACCACCACGGAGCCGCAGTGCGGTTGCGCACTGTGCGTGGGTCGTCTTCGGGCGCGGACGCGCTTTGTGCGTCGGGGACGACCCAGCACCGGGGCCGTCGACGGATCTCCTGAGCCGCTGCCCCCTGCCCGGTCGGGCAGATTCGTATGGCGGCGTCGGCGATGCTCGTGCCGTGAACCAGCTGCCCGACGCCGTCGTGGCCTCGCGGCCGACCGCCACCGTCGGCTGCTACACCGTCCCGGATAGCGATCCCTCTGTGAGACGGGAGTGTTGACGTCGCGCGGGGCCGCACCCCTGACCGCTGGGCCTACGGCGACGGCTGCGACCATTGCAAAGTGACTCTCGAGCATGCGCTGCTGCCGGTCAGACCGGGCCACGAGGATGACTTCGAGGCCGCCTTCAGGCAAGCCAAGAAGATCATTGTGCGTATGCCCGGCTTCAGGAGCCTGACATTGTCGCGGTGCCTGGAGCGCCCGAGCACCTACTTGCTGCTCGTGGAATGGGACAGCCTGGAGGACCACACCGTGGGCTTTCGCGGTTCGCAGGACTACCAGCAGTGGCGCCAGTTGCTGCACCACTTCTATGAGCCCTTTCCCACCGTCGAGCATTACGAGCAGGTCCTGACCGCTTGACGATTTTCGGGCGGAGCGTGACCAGCGCGGGAGGGCCGATCGGTCCAGCCGTCCTCACCGCAGCACGAACAAGACCCCCGATCGACTGACGCAAGAAATCGTTCGGTTGCGATGGCGGTACAGGCTCGGGCCGGTTCAGATCGGCGGACGACTCGGCCTCCCGCCATCCACAGTCCACGGGTCCTGGTGCGCTGCCGAGTCAATCGGCTCAGCCACATCGACCGGGCAACCGGGGAGCCCATCCGCTACGAGCACCCTCACCCCGGGTGGTCGGCGTGCTGACCTAGGGTGAGGCTTCATCTGAAGGAGGGACGATCTATGGAGACGTTGCACGCTGCGCTTCAACCTGTGTACGCCGACGTTTTGCGCCGTAACCAGGGAGAGACCGAGTTCCATCAAGCGGTCTTCGAGGTGCTCAGCTGCCTGAGCCCCGTGGTGGAGAAGCGTCCTGAGTACGTTGATGCCTCGATCATCGAGCGCATCTGCGAGCCTGAGCGCCAGATCATCTTCCGCGTCCCGTGGGTCGACGACTCCGGTGAGGTGCAGATCAACCGCGGCTTCCGCGTCGAGTTCAACTCCGCGCTCGGGCCGTACAAGGGCGGGCTGCGCTTCCACCCCAGCGTCTACCTCGGGATCGTGAAGTTCCTCGGCTTCGAGCAGATCTTCAAGAACGCTCTCACCGGTATGCCGATCGGCGGCGGCAAGGGAGGCTCGGACTTCGACCCGAAGGGACGCTCCGATGGCGAGGTCATGCGCTTCTGCCAGTCCTTCATGACCGAGCTGTACCGTCACATCGGCGAGTACACCGATGTGCCGGCCGGTGATATCGGTGTCGGCGGTCGTGAGATCGGTTACCTGTTCGGACAGTACAAGCGGATCACTAACCGCTACGAGGCCGGCGTACTCACCGGCAAGGGGATCACCTGGGGCGGCTCCCACGCCCGTACCGAAGCGACCGGGTACGGCACCGTCTTCTTCGTCAACGAGATGCTCGCCGCCAGAGGAGACTCCTTCGACGGCAAACGTGTCGTCGTGTCCGGCTCCGGCAACGTGGCTATCTACGCCACCGAGAAGGTGCACCAACTCGGGGGTACCGTGGTCGCGGCCTCCGACTCCTCCGGTTACGTCGTCGATGAGGCCGGAGTCGATGTCGGCCTGCTGCGCGAGATCAAGGAGGTCCGCCGCGGTCGAATTAGCGAGTACGCCGACATCAAGGGCAGCGCCGTCTCGTTCGTGTCCGGCGGATCGATCTGGGACGTCCCCTGCAGCGTCGCCTTGCCCTGTGCCACCGAGAACGAGCTGCCGGTGGACGCGGCGAAGGCCCTCGTCGGCAACGGCGTCCAGGTGGTCGCCGAGGGGGCCAACATGCCGACCACGCCGGATGCGGTGGACCTACTCACCGAAGCCGGCGTGCTCTTCGCCCCTGGCAAGGCCGCGAACGCAGGCGGTGTCGCGACGAGTGCGCTGGAGATGCAGCAGAACGCGTCCCGCGACTCGTGGACCTTCGAGCACACCGAGCAGCGGCTGGCTGAGATCATGGCAGGCATCCACGAGCGCTGCGTCATGACGGCCGAGGAGTACGGCGTACCGGGCGACTACGTGGCCGGCGCCAACATCAGTGGCTTCACCCAGGTCGCCGACGCAATGCTCGCCCTCGGCGTGGTCTGACCCCCCGGCCGGGTTGCCGGCGGACTTTCGACGGGTGTGCACCACCACAGTGCGACGAAGATGGTGCACACCATCGAACTCGAAACCGGTAGCGCCGCCGGGGCTAGGCGGCCGGGATGTCGAGAGTGCCTCGTAGGCACCACCCATGCCGACACGTCAGCGGCTTGCCACTCCAAGCTGAACGCTGGCCGTGTCGATATTGGTGGTGAGGTCCGTATTCCGATCTGAGAGGCTGGGCTCACGGACTGAGATACGGACATCGGCTGAGAGTGCGCCGGGAGAGGACGACACGTCCCCCAAGCGGAACGACGTCCGGCGCTGGGCCAGGTTGTTGGGTGCCGAGTTCTCAGAGCGCCGCGAACCCCAGCTCGAGGCTGGGCCTCCGGAGGCAGGCAGGTGGCTGTTCCTCAAGGACTTCGCTGAGGTGAACCAGCTTGGCTAGAACAGACCAGCCGTGGCAGTGTCCGTACGCTCTCCGAAGTGAGGAAGGTGTGTAGTGGACCGTCGAAACATGGTCTGGCCCATGAGCGGCACAGGCGACCACCTGGCCGAGACGCTACGGTCGGCCGCGAACGCCACCCACTCGGTGTCCGGGGGCGCAACCGACGTCGTCGACGGCTATCTGCGCTGGGCGGCCGACCAGATCCGCATGCTCCAGGGAATGCTCTCCCCCAGCGATCTGGACGGGTTGATCACCACCCCGCGCTATTGGGCGACGCAGGCGGACAGGACCTCGGTCCTCACCACCGTCAACGTGATCACCGACGAACTCCAGCATCGCCGGCGGGTACTCGAGGCCACCGCGGATGCCGTCGCGCAGCAAGCCGAGGCGTGGTCGCCAAACGACGGTCAGTTCACCAACTACGTGTTGATCGACACCAACTTTTGGATGGAGAAGACCTCCAGCGATCTCGATGCCCTGGACTGGCACCAAGCGCTCGCCGACGCCACCGGGCCCAGTCACCCTGCAATGCAGGACGAGCTGCGGATCGTGGTCCCGCTGTTGGTGATCGACGAACTCGATGAGAAGTCACACCGCCGCGACACACGTCCGAAGGTCCTCGGTGCCACCAAGTTCCTCTACAACCTGCTGGCTGACAATCCAGGCAAGCCGCGCCAGATCCGTGATGAGACGCCCGCGCGGGGCGCCGTAACTGCGCAACTCCTGTTCGACCCGTTGAGCCACCGACGGCTGCCAAACAACGATGACGAGTTGGTCGAGCGTCTGCTCGTGCTGGGCGACTTCATCGGCCACCCGGCGAGTCAGATGTTCTTTCTCACCCAAGACGGGGGCGCCGCGTTCCGTGCCGGAGCCTCCGGGCTGATGCCGCGGCATGCACCTACCCCACCAAGGACCAAGGGAGACTGATCCGCGAGGACCAGAAGAGTTCGCGAAGCGCATCCCTCATCGCTCGTTCGAACGCCAGGTCGCGCTCGAAGCTGACCCTGCGCGATGGTGGTGCGCTGGACGAGAAGAAGCCACCCTAGCCAGCGGGACGCAGCTCGTGAGGTCGGCGGCGTCCTCACCCACGGCCAGCTGCCGTTTCAGAAGAGGGACACGTAGCCAAACTCCGCGACCGACTGAACTAGATACTCGAAGTTCTCCACCTCTTCCAGACGGTTGGATACGGGGAAGAGGCCGTCCTCGTCGCCCCTTGTTCGGTCCGTCTCGAGGAGGTTGTCGAGAACGTCCGGTGCGCTCTGGCCGGCCAGGCCGAGAAGGATCGCGGCGGCCCACAACCGGGTGGCATTCGGAAGGGCACGATCGAGTGCCACATTGAAGAGCTTTGGCTGGAGGTCCTGGTCAAGGTTAAGGACGTGGAAGACGGTCTGACCGATGGTGCCGCGGTCCATGCCGGCCTCGTCTATCTCGTCAAGGAGTGCGGCGATATCGATTGCGGTCCAGCGGCACCTCTTCCGGACGGTTGTGCTCACTAGCTCTGGAATCCAGTTCTGCTTGGTCCAGAACATGTCCGGGTGCGAGGTCGTCATGGCGAGCGTCACGACCGCCAAGCGGCGGCAAGCCTTCGGCAGGCGATGGAAGAGAGCGCCGAGCAGGAGGAATGCAGTCGGATCGTGACGACCGACGGCAAACGTATCCACGATGCCGACCTCGACCGTCTCCGCGTGCTCTGCTAGGAGGGCCGCCGCTGGCGAGCCACTATGGCGACGCAAGGAGGTCTTGGCGGCGTCCAGGAACGGCGCGAGGTCAACGTCCAAGCGGTTCTCCACTGGGACCGGTACACACGGTTTGCCGTAAGGGCCAGGGATGACCGGCGATATGTACGCATCGACTGCCAGGGCCGCCGCCTGAGATAGGTCAACCCACCTGAGGGCGTCGTCTTCCGGGTCGTGGACCGCCCCGAAGAATGGAACCGTGCTCTCACGCCACAGCGTGAAGTCTGCAGCCTCACCCGGTATGACCCACTGCCCCTCGTGAAGGAAACTCTTCCCAGACTTCACCTGGACGCAGATCACTCCGCCGGTGACGTCCGTCCCATCCACGAGGTCCACGAATGCGTCGCGCCCGATGTCATTCTCGGTCTCGACGCGCTGCACAACGACGTTGGCGGCCTCGAGGATGGCTTCAAGCCGCCGATAGCCAGCCTTTCCGCGTGCCCGAGTGGGCCGCGACTGCTTACGCGGACCACGGTCATCGATGCCGCCTGCCTCATGTTTCACCTGTAGAGCGTCGCACCTCCACGGGAACAGAACGGCCAACCGGCGCGATCCCTGACCCGTGTATGGGGCAGGCGCTATGCCGACTGGGGGCGCGACTAACCGGGAAGGGCGAGTTTGCTCCCCACCTCTGGCGCACCAACCCTCGGGGCCGACTGTTGGCGGACGGATCGCGAATGCCGAACCCCTCCCACGGGAACGACGCAGGCCAGCGTGCCTGCGCCTCTGGCCGGTGTCCGTTTAGCCCGTCCGGTGATGTGTTCCGGCGAAGGGGCCCTATTCGAACGGGCCGCCGTGGCCACGAGGCGGGGCCCATCGCCTACCTTGACGAACGAGCCACTGATCGACCGATCTCGCCAAACTGTCCCGCGGGCGCGTCGTCAATCTTCCCTGCATCTCGACACGGCTTCTCGGCTTGTCGACCTGCACCGAGAAGGGACTGAGGCGCCCGGCGTCTGCGGGTGGACGTGCACCCAAAGGCGCGGAAGGGCACGGTCCAATCACCTCGCCGGAACCGTGACCGACGGCGTCCTGTCCCGTGTACCGTCATCATCCGAGTCGGCACCGACGTCGATAGCCGTCGGACGTTCCCCCCGCGTGGTGAGGCCCGCCAAGTGCTCCGGAGGAGGTACCGACAATGGCCGTCAAGCCACTCCCTGTCGTCATCCTCGCTGGCAGCGCTCTCGCCGGGGGCGGCGGCGCGGTCGCAGGCGCAGTGGGTGGAGTACAGATCGGGCGTGCGCAACTCCAGATGCGCCACAACGCGGCGCGCTACGAACGCCGCTACGACTCGCACGGCGAGCAGGTGATGCACACGAACGAGACGCTGCGGGCTTTCGGACAGAAGCAAGAGAACGCGCAGCGTGAGGTCATCTTCCGGATGCGCGACTTCCTGGAGCGACACGAGAAGCAGGTTCGAGCTCACGCGCATCTCATCATCGCGGGGGTAGACGGATCCACACCCCGGATCGTCGGAGCGGCCAGACTCGACCGCGACGTCGCGGGCTGGGTCGGCGGTGTGACCGGTTCCATCGCGGTCGGCGCGGCAACGCCAGCAGCGCTACGCAAAGCGGTCACCAGCCAGATGAGGGCCAGTACCGGGACGGCAATCTCATCCCTCCACGGGGCCGCCAAGGAGAGCGCCACTCGTGCTGCTCTGGGCGGCGGCAGCCTGGAGGCGGGTGGTGGCGGCATGTCGCTCGGCGGAACCGTGCTGAGGGCCGCGCCAGTCGGCACCGGACTGCTCATCGCAGGTCTCGCTGTGAAGAACCGAGGAACCAAGGCACGCACCGAAGCAGAGGCGTACCGGACAGAGATTGATGTCGCCATCGCCCGACTCGACATCCGCGACCAACTCCTGCGCGGCGTGCAAGACCGGGCGCGCGAACTCGACGAGATCCTCATGGCCTTGTCCTCGCGCGCGACGTGCGCGCTCGACCGCCTCGAGGCCAAGCCGTTCGACATCGAAGTTCATGCCGAACAACTCCAAGCCGCGCTGATCCTCGTCATGTCGGTGCGCGAAGTCGCCACGGCGCCAATCGCTGACGACGACGGCAACCTCGACGACAGCACCGAACCCCTCATCCTGAAGTACCGCGATGCACCCACGGAGGACGCGAATGTCTGATCAAAGCAACACCGCCAAGAGCTCGAACCTGCCCGCCAAGGCGACCGAGTTGGCGGCTGGCGCGGCAAGCAAGGTCAGCGGGGCTGATGCGCTCAACGCCTTCAACCAGGTCGTGACGGTGGTGCGTGAGGCGATCCAGGTCCACGAGACCGAGAGCACCAAGCGGGAGAAGCTGAAGACCTATCGGGAGACCGAGGTCGCGCGCCTGAAGTTGTTCGAGACGATCGTTCAGGACTATTTCGACCGGGAGTACCCGGAACGCCGCGAGACCAGTCGGCAGCTGTTCGAGAGCCTCAACCTCGCGATCCAGTCCGGCGATGTCACCGCCATGCAGACCATCGTCGGCGGCATCGTCGAGGTAGCGAGAACCTCGCCGCTCGCGGGCCTCGGCAACATTGCCGAACTGCGACGCGCAATGGACGACCCCGACACGATCTTCGAGCTCTAGCGAGCGAGCAACCCCGGCAACCCCCAGGATTGCGCTCAGCCCGGTTGACGGGCCACCGGTGGGACGCTCACTGCGAGCCACCGGCAGCGACTGGGGCCTTCGCGGCAGTCTCTGCGAAGAGCTCAGCATCTAGCCAGGTGCACACCTTGTCGATCAGCAGCCGTGGCCCCTCAGGCAGCGTTAGCGACATGAGGTTGAGCGGCAGCGCCGTGAGCTCAATATCGCTTCCGCCGAGAGCAGAGGCGACCCGCCAGCTTGTCGGCTCGCGGTCTACGGCCACCGGGTAGGTGAGGGAGATCCTCTGGCAGCCAAGGACGTGGCCGGCGGTCAGCACCTGGTAGGTGTCAGACGATTTCGGACGCGTCCCAAGGCGCTTGTACTTGGAGTCCGTCACAGCGACCGTGACGCCACTGGGATCACGGAAGACCACGTCTGGTGTGGTCTCGAGCTTGGAACCTTCGCCGGCGATGACCTCGCCGAACTTGATCGCACCCTTGCTGACCCGTTCACCGCCTCGCGCGGCAGCGCGACGGCAGAGCCAGTAGATGTAGTTTTCGTAGATCACGTCGGAGTTCCACAGGAAGCCTGACAGTGCGTGATCCCCGCTTGCGTGGTGGACGCCTGCTCCCTCGAGGAGAAGTAGGCCCACGATTCGTGCCGCTTCGAGGCCTTGGTGCTGGATGCCGAGGGAGATCCGTTGCGCGTCCAAGAGGTGCGGAGGCTGCCGGCCGACGTGGGATAGACCAGCAGCGATCTCGCGGACGGCGCGGGCGCGCCCAGGAGCCTTCACCGTGGCGGCGAGACACTCGGCAGACCAGCGCAGCAGTCGCGCAAGAGATGTGTCATCAGTCAGCAGATCGGCGACGTACGGGAGTTCCCACGGGCGGGCCACCCACTCCCCCAGCCGAGAAGGGTCCAGACTCCCGCGCAGGGTGTTTCCGGATGCCTGCTCTGTGAGGTAGCCACGCGGAAGTCCGCGGGCAGCACCCTTGGCGTATGACGCCAGGAACATCTCGGCGAGCAAGTCCGGCATGGAGAGGGATGCCAGGTCGTGGGCGGTCGTGAGGTTCTCATCGACGTGGCCTCCCTCGACGACCGAGAGAATCCGCCACAGCACGGTTTGCCACCCGCTGTCGCCAGCACTTAGAAACTTCGGCGCGATCTCCAGGTCGGTGTGGCCAATCCGAACGACGCCGGTCACGGCTTCGGCCCGCAACTTGACTCGCCCGTCGCCGAGGTCCTCAACCTTGATGGGGTCACCCGAGAGTCCCAGGGCGCGCTTCCAGCGCTTGTTGGCCTCGATCAGGGCCAGGTGGTCGATGTCTGCGGCGTCAATGACGACGGGCGCGCCGTACTCCTGCAGCTCGATCCGCGGCAGAGCCGCTACCGCGTCAGCCACCTGAACGACCTCTTGATGACATCGATGTCGAGCTCGCTCACCCGGGCTGGAGCGAGAGTGCGGGCCTCCACGGTGCCGCCCAGGGCGGTGCGGAGGTTCCAGGCGTAGCCGCCCGCGGAAGGCGGGGTGTCGACGTGCAGCAGGTCCATCAACTGCTCAGGGCGCCCCGAGTACCGGTCCTCGAGCTGCGGGAAGAGGACGTCATCCCAGGTCTTGGCGAGGCTTTGCCAGGCCTCCTTCTCGTCGACCGGCTGATCTGCGCCTGAGGCGTCCTTCTTGGTCGCCTGCACGGGGACAAGAAGGCCGTGGCCGAGCTCGAACTCCGGGCCAAGGTCGGAAGCGATGGCCACGTTGAGACGATCGAGAAGGAGGTAGCCGGTCTCGAACGGGGTGAGGGTCTCCCAGTTCTCGTCGGTAGGCGTCGGGATCGCGGTCTTGTCGAGGCCCCAGTGGTCGGCCAACACTTCGAGGCTGGGGCGCATCTCGATTCGGTCGAACCGGCGCGCAAGGGCGCTGTCGATCGGGACTGCCGCGCGGTCGACGCTGTTCATGGTCGACACGATGTAGACGTGCTTGGGGAAGGTGAAGCCCTTGGGGATCGTCGTCACCTTGCCGTTAGGGCGGCGGATCTCTTCGCTCTGCTCGTCCTCGTACGTCAACTGGCGCAGCGGGAGCGGCAGCGGCACGGTGCCGCCGTCGCGGTAGTCAAAGTCGAGGAAGGTCATGAACTCGCCGAAGATGCGTGCGGCATTGCCGCGGTTGACCTCATCGATGAAGATCACGACCGACTTGTACTTCGAGTCGGGGTCGTTGAGCTCGAGGGCAGCGTCGAGGAAGACGCCCGCCCAGGGCTGCAGACGCGTGCCGTCAGCCGTGATCTCGGGCCGAAGGCCCATGACGAAGTCCTCGTAGCCGTAGGACTGGTGGAACGTCGTCCACACAACCTTGATCGGCTGCGGGATCTTGATCTCCTGATCGGGCCTCGTGAACGGAGTGTCCATGTCCGCGGGATCGAGCTGGATACCCTTCGTGGCCTCTGGCGGAGTCTCAAGCGCCTTGAAGAGCTCCGAGATCAGGCGGGTCTTGCCTGTAGCCGGCGGGCCGTACAGCAGAGCGTTCCGGCCAGCGCTCCACGACGTCAGGATGTCGTCGATCTTGTCAGCCACGCCATCCCTCATTCATCGATCACGCCGCCAACAACCTTGCCCTGCGGGTAGAGCTTGAACATGGGGCTGTTGATGGTCACGCTCGCCGGACGCGGGCCCTTGGTGAAGCCCGCGAAGTACTCGCCATCGAAGGTCTTTGCGATGTAGATGCGCAAGCCGCCCTGCGGGAAGTACGGGAGCGCTGCCTCCTTGTTGGCGACGTCGTCCGGCGCGGTCGGGAAGCCGCGCGCGGCCATCCAGGCAGGGTGACGGGCTGACGAAGTCTGCCGGCGATTCTGCCGGGCGATGCGCATTCGCCCGCCCTTCTTGCGCTGGAACTCGATCGGACCAGAGAGGCCAGGATGGCCAACCACACCGGCCTCAATGGTGATGACTGGCAACGCCTCGACGTTGGCACCGGTCGCGTCGAGGAAGTCGAGGGTCTCCGGAACCATCGACGCAGGGACCTCGATGTAGAGCGAGCCGCCGCCGCCCTGGATCTGCGGGTAGCGCTCGATGTTGTAGAACTCGCCCGGCTGGACGTTCCGCCACCAGATGCGGTCGATATTCAGTTTCTGCGACATGGGTTAGAAGGCCTCTACGTGGTACAGGCGCTCGAGCACCGATCCATCTTTGACTCGGTCGTTGCTGCGATAGCGGACGTGGGGTTGCTCATGCAGTGTGACGGTTCCGAAGTCGCTCAGGATGGAGAACAGCTCATCTTCCTGCACCTGGCCGTCCTCGCTGTACGAGATGAACACGTGCTTGGCCTCGAGCCGCTTCAGCGTCTCGCGGAAGGCCTGACCGGCACTGCGGCGGTAACAGAAGTCGGAGGCCTGCTCCATCCACGGCCGCAGGCCACCGTCCCCGGCTGCGACAGGCTCGTCCTCGCGTGCCAGGGTCTCCAGGACGTGATAGTTCCCGGCGTACTGACGCTTGGTGTACGGCGGATCGAGATAGACAGCGTCCGTCTTCAGGACCGAAGCCAGGTCCTCCACCGGTCCATGCAGGACGGTGTGGTCGCCGGGGGTCGACTCGAACTCGAGGGGATCGAAGGCCAGCGGGCGGAGCGCCGGACCGGAGAGCGTGCGGCGGAAGTATCCGTAGGTGCCGCTGATGTTGGCGACCTTATTCGTGGCCAAGATCAGATGGTGAAGGAGCACGCTGTGCTCGACCTCATCAACCTGACCCGCACCTGCGAGCTCGAGGATGCCCTTGCGGATGCCGTCAATGTGCGCGGCGTTGTCAGCTGAGAAGTAGAGCCGCGGCGCCCTGCCGTTCGCGGGCTGGCCCGCCTCGCCGAACTCCTTGAAGAAGTAACCCTTGACCGGTGCGGCCGAGCTCATCCAGTCCAGGGCCTCGCCGTATCCACCGAGTGCCTTGAAGGCCGGGGCCTGCTTGGCCAGCAGGCGAGTCTTGGCGTGGACGACAGGGAAGGTCAGGGCGTCTGCAGCTGTAACGGAGTAGCCGGCGCGAGCGAGGGCCATGGAGACCGATGCAGTGCCGCACATCGGGTCAGCGATCGATGAACCTGCGGGGAGGACGCGGCTGATCTCGCCCACGATCCACTCGGTCAGGCGCGTCTTGTTACCGAGGTAGCGGTACGACATGGCTACCTCTCTGCTGCCGCGCGCCCATGGCAATCACAGCTGCTTGTTCCTGATGACGATCCGGTCGTACATCCGACGATAGGTGCCATCGCCGTTCGGCAGGTAAAACCGTGGCCCACCCTGCATGAACGTGCCCTTCTCAGCGATCTGGGACATGGGGCGACCAAGTGTCTTGCTGGAGCCCAGGATGTCGAACTGGTCCGGGTTGTACTTGTCCAGGAACGTGATCGGCACGCCCATCGGCCCGGCGTAGTCGACCGGGATGTGCATGGTCTTGCTGACGTCGATGGCTTCGAAGTTCGCGTACTTCGGGTAGGCGGCCGCGTTGTAGGTCATCCGCAGGTCCAGCTCCTCGTGCCGACCCGGGTATTCGAGGTTGGTGAACCAGCGGACGCCCTTCACGCGGACGTACTTGTTCCCTGCTTCGTCGATGCGAGACCCAGCAGCTGTGATCGGGTAATCGTTCGGGACGCGGAACTCACGGTCGCCGCTGCGGATGCTTGGTCCGTACCAGACTTGGTCGTTCTGGAACAGCGGGAAGATCTCCTTGTAGGTCAAGGCGTTCATGTTCCCAATGATCAAGAACTGCTTCTCGTGCTCGACGAGCTGGGCAACGTACTCGCGGAAGAGCGAGAAGGGCGGGTTCGTCACGACGATGTCGGCCTGCTTGAGCAGAGCGACGCTCTCGGCGCTGCGGAAATCACCGTCGCCGTCAAGCGGCTGCACGCCGATCTCATCGACGTCCGGGACGCCATTGCCGTTCTTGTCGCCGGTGTATTCTAGATAAACGGCCTGCTCAGACTCGTCGCATCCGAACTGGGTGGCGTCTTGGCTGCGGTAGCAGGTCGCGATGAGCTTCTTCAGCCCGAGCTTCTCGAAGTTGGTCGCGAAGTAGCGGAAGAAGTTGCTGGCTCGCGGGTCATCGCAGTTGCAGTAGACGACCTTGCCCTCGAAGTGGGCCGTGTAGTGCTGCAGCTCGAGCTCGATGTCGCTGAAGGAGGTGTAGAACTCATCCTTCTTCGCCCGCTTAGCTTCTCGAAACTCTCGGTTCCGGGTGGTGACCGTCATCTCTCTCCTCGTCAAGCTCCCGGGTACCCCTTGCTCCAGAGCGATGGACCAAACCTAGTCGAGCGATCCGACCTGGCAGACCAGGCGCGCTGTGATCGACTGTGCCCAGCGCCTCCGGACAACGTCCGCCTCTAGCGGTACACGTAGGCATGTCAGGGCGACCGACAGGTGCTCAGTCGCCTCCTCCTGCGCTGCTGACCTCAACTAGAACGGGCTGGTGGTCGTCACTGGGTGAGCACCTGGGCCTCCCCGATGCGGATCGGGAGCGGCTCTGTGGTCAGGTCGAACTCGATGGTTCCGGACTGCCCGCCACCGGTCCACTCGACCACCCAGTGGCTGGTCGCGGTGACCTGGTACGCACCGTCGGGCTGGTCGGTCGACATCTTCGCGTAGCGGTGCCCGCAGGTCGGGGAGGCCTGCTTCCCATAGTGATCGGCGTACGGCGTTCCCTTGCCCGTGCAGTTCACCGTCTTCCCGTCACCCATGTTCCACACGATGCTGGAGACGTTGGCCGTTGCGCTGACCGAGACCGTTCCTTCGGCCGCGGAGGCAGTGATCGGCCCGAAGGTGACGTCGGTCGGCTGGTCGACCCACATCCACACCGGCAGGCCGACCAAGCCG